>CAYXJS010000082.1:0-1938 GCA_964465045.1 uncultured Bacteroidales bacterium
TCAGCAAAGCTTCTTTATCGCTGCTGCGAATGATCTTTTTCCAGGGTATCCATTCTTTTGGCAAATCGCCCAGTTTTTGATCCTCTTCTTTTGCAAATGAATCAAACGGTACGTACGTTTCTTTCTGCTCGTCATAAGCAGCAACCGGCTTCCCTTTTTCGTATTTCAGAAAACCGTCTTTCTGCGATCCGTCGTGGTTTTGTCCGCCTTTAATGCCCTTTTCATACAGGCGGTCTAACAGGTCGCTGTGCAGGTCTTCATCAAAATACGGATTCATCACCTGAAGGATGTAGCGAACCACATCAACACCAACATAGTCAATAAGCTGAAATATCCCCATCGGGCGAACCAGGAAGTCCTGTGTCACTTTATTGATGATGTAAACAGCCCGCGCCATTCCTTTTTCCTCAAACAGTTTTTCAGCCTCGCTGATACCATGAAGCGCATCTCTCATAAAATGCCCGTTTCCAATGAATCCGGCAATGTCATTTGAGGGAACAACCACTTTTTTCAGCGCTTTGGCATAAGCTTTAGCAAAATCATGGATTTCATCAAGTGTTTTGTCTGCCGGGATGAGCTCCACAAGCTTTTGCACTGCCGGAGGATTGTAAAAATGAAACCCGATGATTCGGCCATCCAGTCCGGCTTTCTCGTTCAGTGCGTGGATAGGCACAGATGAGGTGTTTGTAAAAAACCAGGGTGATTTATCTGAATTCTGGTCAATTTGCTTGATAAGTTTCACCTTCAGATCAGGGTTTTCGTTCACGGCCTCAAAAACCAGCCCGGCATCATAGGCGCTCTCAATGCGGGTGGTAGGTTTTATGATTGCAACCACATCGTTTACGAATTTCTCAATGACATCGGCATTTTCAATAACCGAGGAGTCATCAACATAGGTTTGCCTGAGCTTTACGATCGACTTTTCAGCCAGCTTGGTTGCCTGGCTTCTTACATAAGCAATCAGACCCTCTAAGGCTTTTTCAGAAACATCAACGGCATGCAGCGAAAATGTTTCGTTTTGATTTTCTTTTTTGAGCTTTTGATAGGTCATTTCCACGGCCGTAAGCAGCAAAATGCCGCTGCCCATTTTGCCGGCCGAACCCAACACAGCTACGTTTTTTAATCTATTTATATAATCCATACATTCAGTTTTTACCAGTTTGGTTTCCTTTTATTTAAAAATGCATCCATGCCTTCATTTGTTTCAGGGGTTCCAAATAGCGAACCGAAGTTTTTAGACTCCAGCGCCTCAGCTTTATCAAAAGGCATTTCCATTCCCTTGTTTAAGGAGCTTTTCAGCGTTCTCACGGCTACAGGGCCTTTAGTTGCGATTTCTTTAGCTACTTGTGTGGTGTGCTCCATGAGGCTGTCGGCTTCAACTACTTTTTGTATCAGGCCAATGCGCAAGGCCTCCTCAGCCATAATGGTTTCTCCGGTCATAAGCAGATAGGCTGCATTGGCTTTCCCTATGATTCTCGGGAGGCGCTGCGTGCCAGAATAGCCGGGGATGAGTCCCAGCCCTACTTCCGGTTGTCCGAATTTTGCCTTGGTAGAAGCGATGCGAATGTCGCAGGCTGTGGCCAGCTCGCAACCGCCGCCCAGGGCGTAGCCGTTTACAGCCGCTATAACCGGCACAGGGAAACCGGCGATTTTATTGAATACTTTTTGGCCCAGGCTGGAAAACTCTTCGCCCTCCTTAGCATTCATCTCCGACATTTCAGCAATATCCGCACCGGCAGCAAAAGCTTTGCCCTGACCTGTGATTATTACCGCCCGAATTTCTTTATTTCCCCAAAGCTCATCCAACAGCAAGTCCATTTCTTCAAAAAAGGAAGAATTTAATGCATTCATAGCGTTGGGACGGGAAATGGTGATGAAAGCAATGTGGTCTTTTGTTTCTACATTCAGAATTTGATAGTCCATAAAGATGTTTTTGCA
>CAYXJS010000082.1:2038-12552 GCA_964465045.1 uncultured Bacteroidales bacterium
TGTGGTCTTTTGTTTCTACATTCAGAATTTGATAGTCCATAAAGATGTTTTTGCAATTATTTATCCCATACAAATATAATCATATTTACATTTATAACCCGGAATTGTTTAGGAAATGTAGACACAGTTTAAAAAGCTTATGCGGTTTAAATGTTGATGTATTAATAGAGAAAATCAACAATCAGATTTCTTGCCCATTGTTTCGCTTTTAGAGTTTTAAAAATGCCTAAGCTTTTATAGCGCGAAACATGGGCTGCAAAATGACTCTATTTTGCTGATAGACAAGAAAAAAGCGCGCAAAGACGCATTTTAGATTCTTTTGGTGTCGTCGCGCGCTTTTTCTTTGTTGACCCCTTAAAACCTGTCATTCCGCTCAAATCACGAAGCGATAGCGTAGTGATGTAGTGCGGAATCTATTATTCGGAGTTCGGGAAATGTAAATCGAAAATCGAAAAACTACCGGAAAAAAAGTCTGACACAATCCAGCACCTGACTTGTTTTTTCGAAGTGTGGGCTATGTCCGCAGTCGTTAAGAAGCATTTTTTCAAAAGGTCCCCTAACACGTTCTTCAATTTCCTCAGCCTGACTGAAAGAACCAAACATATCATTATCACCCTGGATAAAGCAAACCGGACAAGCTATTTTTGTAAGCTCCTCAAACATGTTCCAGTCTTTATTGACCGGATCGAGCCAGTAATGGGTCCAGCTTAACACCACGTTATCGGTGTGCGGGGAGTGAAATTTTTCCAGGGCTGTTTTTAACTTCCCTGATACGAATGCATCTCGGGTTTTGCTGATGCCTTTGCGGGATATGTCTTCCAGAAATACATGCGGTGCTACTACAATGATTTTTTGCAAATTATCAGGGTTTACTGAAGCATAATAGAGCGCTACAGTACCCCCGTCGCTATGACCGAAAACATAATGCTTTCCTTTCGCATTCAGTTTATTCAGCAACTCAGGCAGTACGATTTCCCCTTCGGTTTTCAGAAAATCTTTTGGACGCTCTTTCTGAGCGGGAGATGACTTTCCGTATCCGGCTCTTTCATACAGCAATGCCGGCATTGCAAGCATATGACTTACTTTTTCCGGGAAACGTCTCCATTGAGGAATACTGCCCAACCCTTCATGCAAAAAAATCAAATAGGGTTCAGGAGGGTATTCCCGGTTTATCCATTGATAATGGATTTGTTTTTCGTTTATTTTCACCCATCCCTCTTTCATGCCGCAGCTTTATAATGTATTTGATGACAAGGAATCAATGGTTTGCCGGTAGTCGTTGAGAATCTGATTCATCACTTCTTCTGCCGGTAATATTTCGCTAATCGAGGCAGAAACCTGGCCGATTTCCAACTCACCTTCATCCAAATCGCCCTCAAACATGCCCTTTTTTGACCTACCTTTACCCAGGTGGTTTTTCAACTCTTCGCGTGAAGCGCCACGAATTTCCATTTCCTGTATTTCTCTGAAAAATTTGTTTTTCACCATCCTTACCGGCACTACTCGTTTCATAATTAGTTGCGTATCTCCGTCTTTCAGCTCAACTAATTTATTCTTAAAGTTTGGATGCGAGGAAGCTTCTTGTGTAGCGGCAAAACGGCTGCCGATTTGTACGCCATCGGCTCCCAGCGCTATGGCGGCCGCCATTGCCTGACCGCTCCCGATGCCGCCTGCCGCAATTAACGGGATGTTGATTTTTTCACGAAGATAGGGGATGAGCGTCAGCGTGGTGTTTTCTTCCAGTCCGTTGTGACCTCCGGCTTCAAACCCTTCAGCTACAATAGCATCTACGCCGGCTTCCTGGCTTTTCAGGGCAAATTTCATGTTGGCAATTACGTGGGTAACCGTAATGCCTTCTTCCTTCAGCATAGCGGTGTATTTAGCAGGGTTGCCGGCTGAGGTAAATACGATTTTTATCTGCTCTTCTTTTACGATGCGGATAATTTCATCTACGTTGGGATAAAGCAACGGAATATTCACGCCAAACGGTTTTCGCGTCGCCGCTTTGCATTTCTGCACGTGCTCTCTGAGTACATCAGGATGCATTGATCCGGCTCCAATAAGACCGAGTCCACCGGCATTACTTACGGCTGAGGCTAACTTCCAGCCACTATTCCATACCATGCCTCCTTGTATTATTGGGTAAGCTATATCATACAGCGATTGTATTTTTTGGATATGTCCTGTCATAACGGTTTTATATTTTCGGGTTTCTTTTTCTTCCAGCGCCGGTGCGACCACAGCCAATATTCCGGTTGTTTCTGTATGCTCTTTTCCAGCGCTTTCATGTATCGTCGAACGATTTCGCCCTGGGGCAACTCCGACGGGTTATTGGTTAATACTTTGGGAACCATTTGGTAATAACCCCTTCTCACTTTTTGAATTTCGAGGTAAACTACCGGCATATTATATTTTCGGGCATAAGTCTCAGGGCCATGCAGGCAAGCCGTATCTTGATTCAGAAAACGAACCCAGTATACATTGCGAGATTTGCGGCCCGGATTTTGATCAGCAGCCAGAACGTACACATAGTTTTGGTTTTTACGCTCCTCAAAAGCCCTGGCTGTTCTGCGGATAGAAACCAACTCGGAACCGAAACTGCGCCGCCGTTTTTCAAGAAAACGGTCTATGAACTTGTTGCTTAATGCCTTGTAAAGCACCATTACATTTGCTTCCAGTTGCAGGCCGCCCGACATGCTTCCCCATTCCCAGTTATTAAAATGACCTACAACCGCAATAAAGCTTATGTTTTGGCGTGTGTACTGGTAGCCTAAGCCATTGTCATTTAAATAATGCCGTTTGATTACGGCCTTTCGGCCCATTGTAAACCCTTTTACACTTTCTACCAGTATATCGGAAAGATGCCTGAAAAAGGCTTTTTGTATTCTGATAATTTCCTTTTCGGATTTTTCAGGAAAAGAATTCTTAAGGTTTTGATAAACAATTTTTTTACGATATCCCACAAGGTAATACAAGATATAGAAAAGCCCGTTTGAGAAAACATAAATCAGCCTAAACGGCATTATGGCAAAGATCCCTGCAAAAAGCAAAAAGAAGAGATAAGTAATAAAGTGAATAACCTTTTTCATTGGGCTTAAAATTCGCTGTAAAATCGTGTTTGTGTATTCAAATTGGTCATTTGTACTAAAACCTAAAACTAAACCGGATGGATTAAACAAAGTGACCAATTCAGAGGCAAAGATAAAGGAAAAGGATTTTCACGGACAATGACCCAACCTGATAAATATCTTAAGTCATAACGTCAAGGCATTATACGAATTCAATTACCTTTGCATCGCTGTGAAGAAACAGGAAGTGCAAAAAATATATTGATATCACAGCTTGTTCCGCAATATCCGGGAATTAAAAAACAAATGAACTGAGCATCCATGAGCAAACTTAAAAACGTATCCAAAGTATTACCTTTTGTAAAACCCTATTGGGGAAAGCTGGCTTTGAGCTTAAGCGCAACTACTTTAGGTACACTTTTTTCATTATTCTCTTTTACGATGGCCATCCCGTTTTTGGGGATTCTTTTTGATACACAGCCTTTGGTCACAGAAGCGGTGGAGTTTAAATTTTCGCGTGAAGCGATTTTCAATAATTTCAACTATTTTTTATCCACCATCATTATTGATTATGGCAAAGAAGCTGCGCTGGGAATAGTTAGTTTGTTTGTTGTTGTTTTGGTATTTTTCAAATCATTCTTTACTTATTTGGGTAATTATGCGCTTGCACCCGTTAGAACCGGCGTGATCAGGGACGTTAGAAACCGAATGTATGAGAAGATACTGGCTTTGCAGTTGTCATTTTTTTCGGAAGAACGTAAAGGCGATTTGATGTCAAGGATGACGGGCGATGTGCAGGAAATCGAGATGTCTATTATGCAGGCGATTAAAAGCCTTTTGAAATCCCCGATTGCTATTTTGGTATATTTCATTTCGCTGTTGGTTATGAATTTTCACTTAACCCTTTTTGTATTGATTTTGCTGCCGGTGAGCGGGTTTGTGATTGGCCGGATAGGTAAAACGTTGAGGCGAAAATCGCTTAAAGGACAGCGGATGCTGGGTGTTTTGCTTTCTTACATAGAAGAAACGCTGTTTGGGTTGATGATTATTAAAGCGTTTAATTCAGAAAATCGCTTTATCAGGAAATTCAAAGATGAGAATAATAATTATTCAAGGGTGATGAAAAAGATCTGGCGCCGTAAGGACCTGGCCGGGCCACTTAGTGAGTTGCTTTCTACCATTGTGATTGTTATCATCATGTACTATGGCGGTTCAAAAGTGTTGTCTGAAACCATCAACTTGTCGCCGCAGGCTTTTATTACCTATCTCATCATATTCTCGCAGATCATATCACCGGCCAAGCAGTTTTCAAATGCATTCTACAGCATACAGCGCGGTTTGGCAAGTATAGACAGGGTGAAGGACATTTTAAATGCCAAAATCAATATCCGCGAAAAACCGGAAGCGGTTCGTATTCCAGATTTCAAAGAAAAGATAGAGTACAATCATGTTTCGTTTAAATACTCAGAAAAGAAAGTTTTAAAGGATGTTCATCTAACCATCCCGAAAGGAAATACGGTTGCTTTGGTAGGTCAGTCCGGAGCCGGAAAAAGTACTCTGGCCAATTTGCTTCCCCGGTTTTATGATGTTACTAAAGGCAGTGTTTTGATTGACGGTATGGATATCCGGGATTGCAAAATTCAGGATTTGCGCGACTTGATGGGCATTGTGACGCAAGAGTCGATACTTTTTAATGATACAATCTACAACAACATTGCTTTTGGTATAGACAGCGTAACCGATGAGGCTGTTATTGAGGCAGCTCAAATCGCCAATGCTCATAACTTTATCATGGAAACGGATGATCAGTATCAAACCAACATCGGAGACCGGGGCTCTAAACTATCCGGAGGTCAGCGGCAGCGCATCAGTATTGCCCGCGCGATTCTGAAAAATCCTCCTGTGTTAATTCTTGATGAAGCTACTTCTTCGCTGGATACTGAGTCGGAACACCTTGTTCAGGATGCCATTGAAAAACTCATGCATAACAGGACCTCTGTTGTTATTGCTCATCGTTTATCTACCATTAAAAGGGCTGATCAAATTGTGGTAATAGAGGAGGGGAGAATTATTGAAAAGGGCACGCATCAGGAGTTGCTGGAAAAAGACGGTGCTTACGCAAAACTTTATAACCGCCAGGTATTTGAATAAAAAAGCCGTTCGAGGCGAACGGCTTTAAATGAACTAACTAAAACTACTAACTAACTAACTATTATGAGAAACTATTCGTAATTATTCAGAGGAAAAACGCAACTAATCCCTCTTTTGTTCTATTTGTTATGTTAATTTATTGTAAACTAATTTCATGCCAAGATTACTATAGTTTTGAAAATTAGAAGGTAAGGTTTTTTACGGATTTTTTCATGGAGAATATTAGTAAGGAAACTTACGTAAGTCAGATTTTTTCAATCATGTAAGTACAAATGCGTCTTTTCAGCCTGGTTTTTTATGCTTTCATTCCTTCCACTATCAGCACAATTTCTCCTTTAATATCCTTTTTATCAAAGTGTTGAATCAGGTTTTCCAGAGTACCTCTTACATTTTCCTCATGAATTTTGCTTAGTTCACGGCTAACGGCGGCGTTGCGGTTTCCAAAGTAAAATTTCATTTGTTCGAGCGTCTTCAGCAGCCTGTAAGGAGATTCGTAAAACACCAGGGTGTAAGGTTGTTCAGCAAGCTGCTCAAATTTGGTTTTCCGGCCTTTTTTATGTGGTAAAAAACCTTCGAACAAAAACTTGTCGCAAGGCAATCCGGAGTTTACCAAAGCCGGAACAAATGCTGCCGCTCCCGGTAGTGTTTCAATTTCTATCTCATTGGCAATGCACTCCCTTACAATTAGAAAACCGGGGTCTGATATTCCCGGTGTGCCGGCATCGGTAATAAGCGCGATTGAGATACCTGCTTTGAGTTTTTCTATCAATGAAGGGAGTATTTTGTGCTCATTAAATTGATGATAAGGCTGCATGGGCTTTTCAATCTCATAATGCCGCAACAGTTTTTTGCTGTCGCGTGTATCTTCAGCCAAAATCAAGTCCACCTCTTTTAAAATCCGGATTGCGCGCAGGGTTATATCTTCCAGGTTTCCGATGGGTGTAGGCACAAGGTAGAGCGTTGACATAACCTATTTTTTTGATGGTATTTTCAAAATAAAATCACGAACCAGCCTGAACAATCCATTGTAAGCCGTCAGCGGAAGGTCTTGTGCTCTGTCTGTTACTGAGTGGTATTCCTGATATTCATCGCCGGTAGTGTAGATGAAAAATGCCGGTACTCCTTTTTTGTAAAGCGGGTAATGGTCGCTGTTTGCGGCTTCACCACGCGCTTTTACCCCGGCTAAGTAGTTGTTTTTTTGGTTGATTTTATCGAGCATTGCGAAATATTCAGGCAAAACACCTCCATTTACAACAGTAATGCCCGTACTGCCGCTGCCGATGATATCAAGATTCATAGAGAACAATGTATTTTTAAGCGGAACCAGGGGATTATCTGCATAAAATGTTGAACCATCCAATCCGGTTTCTTCCGCTCCAAAGCCGATAAAAACCATCGACACTGTTGGCGGGTTTTCAGAAAAATGCCGGGCAAGGTCCATCATCATGGCCGTTCCGCTGGCATTGTCATGGGCGCCCGGAAAAAAGACCTCTTCACCCATCCGGCCTAAATGGTCGTAATGCGCGGTAATCAAAATATACTGGTTCGGAAATTTTGTGCCTTCTATCATCGCAGCCACGTTTTGTGTGGCATAAGACTCATAAAACTTATTTTCTATGGTTACTTCGATGGTTTCCGGTGAATCCGGGATAGCATCCTTGTGCACTGTTATTACTGGAATATCCATCACTTCATAGCCATCAGAGACATGCCACCATAAATCATCTGCAATCATAATAAGGCCGGCAGCGCCAAAAACGTTTTGCTTGTTTAAAATGCGGTCCTTGTTGCCTGTGAGAATGAAATCACCTGAATAATCCTTTTTTTGACTAAGAACAGCTAAACTATCGAGTTTAGCGGGTTTTTGGTTAAGGATTTTTACTTCAAAGTGGCCGTTTATGGTGGGGCTGTTTCTGCCAATCAGGAAATCCCGGCCGGGGCGTAGCTCTTTGCCGTTAAGCTTTACAGAGGGTTTACCGGTGATGCAGTTGATTGCGATGTCAAATTCCTGAAAATAATTTTGGCCAACAGGAAGCAATTCAGCATCAACAAATTCATTTTTCAGTAGCTCAGCCGCTTTATTTGCTCCATTCTGGTAATAGCCCCGGCCGCCAAGCGTTTTGGAAGTCAGAGTATCAATCAACCGGCGTGCGTAAGCTTCATTTTGGGCCTGAGCAGTAGCCAAAAACAGCAAGAGAAAACCGAACGAAAAAAGTGTTTTCATGTTAATAACGGCGGTTGATGATATCCATAAAATGGTTGAGTGTATCCTGTTTTTCCTTCCATTGGTATTTTTTGTGATATGCTGACAGAATTTGACGGGCTTCCTGCATGGCAGATGCATTGTTCAGCTTTTCTATCACCTGATTATATTCATCGCTATCTCCGTCAAATAGCTCTCTGATAAACAAAAATTTATGATTGATGTCAATAGCTGTTTTCAGATCGGCAATGTGATTGTGCTTCATGCGTTCGCCAATGGAATGGTCTTGATTTTTACCGGATAAAAGATCGTTTAGCGAGTTTTGCCGGTCATTAAATTTTTCTCCAACGCCTTTAGGTGGCGGTGTTTTTTCAGCCACGGTTTTTCTCAAGGGCTTTTGTGGTTTTTCATTGTTTTTTCTGGATTCCTCTGGCCTGGGTTTCTGCTGCTGTTCGGGCTGCTGAGGCTTTTGCGGTGAAGGGTTTGGAGAAGTCTTTTCTGAAATTGTTTCACCAGCAGGTTCAACAGATGTTCTTGTTTCCTGCGTTTTTGTCACTTCATCAAACTGCTGTTTCAGCTTACGGAGATTTTCTTTGAGCTCTTCCACTGTGTCTGGGGTTGATTCGGTTTCAGAAGACTCTGGTTTCGGTTGTGGAGGTTTTTCTTTTGCGACAGGCGCTATCTCTTCCTCTGCAGGTTCATGTTGCTGCAGCTCATGATCTTCCAGATCGATTTTTAAATCCAGCGCTTCTATACGTTCATAAAAATCGCGAATATGCCCCATAAGAATGTCTTTGATGATTTTTTCAGGAACACCTTGTGGATCAGTAAGCTTAGACGTATAGTCGTTAATCAGCCTTAAAAGGTTGTGTATCTTTTCAGTTTCTTGCTTTTTCATATGATATCGCTTTAAAAAAGCCGCTTTTTACTACTTTTGTAATTCGTTTGCTAAGGTAAAAATTCTCACTTTAATGGTTTTTCATGTTTATAGAAAAAAATCAACATTATAACCGGCCCGATGGTACGATAGAAGTTATCTGTGGTTCAATGTTTTCGGGTAAAACCGAAGAATTGATCCGGCGCGTCAGGCGGGCTCAGATAGCCAATCAGAATGTTGAAATCTTCAAACCTCAGCTCGATAAACGCTATGATGAACATGATGTTGTATCGCATAACCAAAATACGGTTTCTTCTGTACCTGTAGAGAGCGCTTCCCAGATATTGCTGTATGCTTCCGGCAATGAAGTTGTGGGTATTGATGAAGCCCAGTTTTTTGATGAAGCGCTGCCTGATGTTTGCAATGAGCTGGCCAATAATGGAGTGAGAGTGATAGTAGCCGGATTGGATATGGATTTCCAGGGTAAACCCTTTGGCCCGATGCCCGGATTGCTGGCAGTAGCTAATTTTATTACAAAAGTACATGCCATTTGCATTCAGTGCGGAGCGCTGGCGCAGTTTTCTTTCCGAAAAGTAAAAAACAACAAGCAGGTTATGCTTGGTGAAACAGAAAGCTATGTGCCGCTTTGCAGGAATTGCTACCAGGAAAGACAAAAGCAACCAACAGAATAAAAACTGTTCAAAATGGACCTACCGTTTTTATATTCCGGTTTTTCATTCTATTTTTGCAAATTGCTGATAGAAAATCAATTAATAAAATACGAAAAAATCTCATTATGAAAAAATTAATTCTGCTTGTCGTGGTGGCTGTAGCTTTTATGGCATGCTCAAATCAGGAAAGCGAACACCGTAAAGTGCTTATTAAAACCGAATTCGGGGATATGAAAGTAAAGTTGTACAACGAGACCCCGGAGCATCGAGACAATTTTGTGAAGTTAGTGGAAGAAGGGTTTTATGATAGCCTGCTGTTCCATCGTGTAATTGAAGAGTTTATGGTACAGGGCGGCGATCCGGATTCTAAGGGTGCCGACAGTGCAGCTCGTCTTGGCAGTGGTGGACCTGATTATAAACTAGACCCGGAAATCAAAGAGGATTTGTATCATAAAAGAGGCGCGCTGGCAGCAGCAAGAGAAGGTGACCAGGTTAACCCGGAAAAAAAATCTTCAGGCTCACAATTTTATATTATAGATGGAAGAACCTTTTCTGACGAGGAACTGGATGAGCTCGAAGAGCAAATGAACATGCAAAAGAAAAACGAAGTTTTCATGGAGTTGATGCAAAAAGAAGAGCATCAGGCTTTGCGTCAGAAGTTCGACAGCATCCGGCAAGCGCAGGACCGCGAAGCTTTTGAGCGTATGATTAATGAAGAAATTGAACCTTTAATTCAAAAAGAAATGGAGGAAAAGGATTCGTTTGCTTTTTCTGAGGAACAACGGGAGCTTTATAAAAATGAAGGAGGCGCTCCTCACCTTGATGGCGCTTATACCGTTTTTGGTGAAATTTATGAAGGTATGGATGTGCTGGATTCGATTTCGGCTGTTGAAACCGGCCCGGGTGACCGCCCTCTGGAAGACATTATCATTGAAATGGAGATGATTAACTAAACCTTAGAAAACCTGACGAATCGCCGGATAAATTATTTAAAGCACTTTTTAACCAGATGAAAGAAAAAATCAGGGAACTGCAGCAACAAATTGAATCTTTTGAAGCTGCTACAGCGGAAGAGCTTGAAGAATTCAGACTGAAATATTTAAGTAAAAAGGGACAAATAAACCAGTTGTTTGCAGAATTTAAAAACATCCCGAAAGAAGACCGCAAAGAAGTGGGCCGGGTGATGAATGAGCTCAAAAATGCTGCCCAGGAGCGTTTTGATGTTTTAAAAAATAAGCTGGAAGCAGAACAGAAATCCGATAAGGAGAATCAAGACCTTACGCTTCCTGTCAATCAGCTTGAGCTTGGATCGCGGCATCCCATTTCCATCGTGCGCAATGAAATTACAGAAATCTTCTCACGGATTGGCTTTACGGTAGAAGAAGGCCCGGAAATAGAGGATGACTGGCACAACTTCTCGGCACTGAATTTCCCGGAAGAGCACCCTGCCCGCGATATGCAGGATACGTTTTTCGTGGGAAAAAACCCTGATATTGCCCTGCGCACGCACACCTCCTCGGTGCAGGTGCGGGTGATGGAAAACA
>CAYXJS010000083.1:0-12493 GCA_964465045.1 uncultured Bacteroidales bacterium
AAACTATGAAAAAACTAAACATTCTTTTCTTAGCATTAGTAACTGGTCTGTTTTCTATGACCAATCAACTGCAGGCGCAGGAAGATGAAGACGGGTTTACAATTGGTGGCGCGATGCGTTATAACTATCTAAGCACCAGCTACGAATCTGAACCTACTGCTACAAGTACCAATTTTACGTGGGATACCTGGCGCTTAAATGTAGATGGATCGGTTTCAGGCGTAGACCTTAGTTTTGAATACCGGTTCTACCCGACTTTTAATACCCATTTTATCCATCATGGATACCTGGGATATGATTTTTCTGACAAACTGAATATGCAGTTGGGTGTTACACAGGTGCCTTTTGGAAACCTGACTTACAATTCACACAGCTGGTGGTTCCTCACCAATTATTATGTGGGTCTTGAGGATGACTACGACATGGGTATCAAGTTTGATTATGATGTAAATGAGGACTTCAACATCAAGCTGGCCTATTTCCGTCAGGCTGAACCTACAGGCCCTGCCTATGGAGATGCCTCTTTCGGAGGCCCTGGTGCTGGTACCTATTCCTACAATGTAATTCCAGACCCTGATGGTGCCCTTTCCGGAACACCTGCCTCAATTAGAGAACTCCATCAATATAATTTAAGGTTAGCTTATCAGATTTTTGATGGAACTGAGCTGGGATTCTCAGGACAAATGCAAGGGTTATACAATTCCGTGCTGGATGAAACAGAATTTGGTCATGCAATTGCTGTTAATGTAAATTCAAACTTTGATGATTTTAATCTTAAGCTGCAATATACAAATTACGACTACAAAGCTAAAGATGATGAGGGCGAAGTCCTTGACCGCGTACAAATGGGTGCCTACGGAGACCCATATTATGGCGATGGTGTAGCCGCAAGAGCCGATATCATTTCTGCTGGATTGGCTTATACAATTGGCGTTGACTGGGGACCAATAAGCAGCGTACAACCTTATGTTGATTATTCACTCATGACTAAAGACGGTGAACTGGAAGTAGGCGGGGAAGCCTATGATTTTGAAGACTCACACATGCTTGTTCCCGGTTTCTTAATCACGGCAGGTTCTATTTATACCTATGTTGATTTTGCCATGGGTAAAAACCAGGCTTGGTTGACAGAGGCCTTCGGAACAGGTTTTGGCGCTGGACATCTATATCAAAATAATGATGAGGATGGACTGTATTACACCGATGATGCTTCCATAGCAGGAACACCAGTTTCAACCGATGACATGGACTGGAACATGCGTTTCAACATTAACTTAGGTTACTATTTCTAAAATCATAATATTTTCCGGGGTGTGAGGTGTTTTCGCTTTACATCCCGGGATTATTGTTGTATTTTTAGCGTTGAATTTCACCGAAGAAGTACCTAACAAACAGAATATGTCTGAAGATATTAAAATTAAAGTAGAAAACTTGTCAGTGATTTTCGGTCGCCGTAAAAGCGACGCCAAAAAGCTGTTAAGCCAGGGCTACTCTAAAGAAGAAGTCCTGGAAAAATCCGGATGCACCGTGGGCGTCAATAAAGCTGATTTTGCAGTTAAAAAGGGCGAAATCTTTGTTGTTATGGGCCTCTCCGGTAGCGGAAAATCAACCCTCATCCGCTGTGTAAACCGTTTACTGGAACCTACCGATGGTAAGCTTTTCGTGGATGGCAAAAACATTTTGGATGCCAGCAATGAAGAACTGCGAAGCATAAGAAGAAAAGAGTTCGGAATGGTGTTCCAGCATTTTGGTTTATTACCCCACCGCACAGTAGCTTCGAATGTAGCTTTTGGGCTTGAAATTCAAGGTATTCCCGAAGGAGAGCGGATCAAAAAAGCATATGAAATCATTAAAGTTGTAGGTCTTAAAGGCTATGAAGAACAAATGACAGGTCAGCTCAGTGGTGGAATGCAACAACGCGTTGGTCTGGCACGAGCATTAGCCAATGACCCACCCATCCTACTTATGGACGAGGCTTTTAGTGCCTTAGACCCGCTTATCAGGACCAACATGCAGGATGAATTGCTTGACTTGCAAGAGCGTGTTCAGAAGACCATTCTCTTTATTACGCACGATCTGGATGAGGCTTTGAAATTAGGTGACCGTATAGCCATTATGAAAGATGGAAAAATCGTTCAGATTGGTTCACCGGAAGATATTCTGACAAACCCGGCTGATGATTATGTGAAAGCATTTGTTGAGAATGTAGACCGCAGCGAAATAGTTACCGCCGGCAAAATCATGTTTAAAAACCCCACATTCATTGATGCCAAAAAAGACGGTGTTGAGATGATCCTCAGAAAAATGAATAAAGTGGGAGTAAACGCTCTACCGGTTGTAGACGATAAGGGCAAATTTATTGGATTTGTATCTGATCATGGCGCTACCAAACTTCGTAAAAAAGAAGCAAGTCGCGTAGAAGAAGTTATCCACGATCATTCCGCATCTGTTGAAACAGAAACACCTGTATCGGAAATTATTCCGATATTCAAGGACAGCTCTTTCCCTATTGCTGTTGTAGATAAGGATAATAAGCTGAAAGGCATTGTAATGCATTCAGCCGTAGTAAAAGAAGTAGTAGGGCGTGAAAAGGAAGAAATTGAAGAAATCATTAAAAGAGGATACGAGCTATGAGTTTATTATACTTAGGAACAGCAGTAGAGAATGCCATTAACTGGCTTTCTGCAAATCTTGATACCTTTTTTGGTGGAATAACCTGGTTGGTGAATGGAATGGTGGAAACATTTCAGGAAGTTCTTCTTGCACCACCTTCTATCATCGTAGCGCTTCTCATATCATTCCTTGCGTATTATGCTTCGGCCAAAAGTTCAGGTTTATTCACCAGAGCAGGATGGAAAGCCGGCAGGTTCTTGTTTTTATTTACCTTTATCGGACTAATGTTTCTCTCAAGAAATGAGTTAAATGTTATTGTAGCCAATGCAGTACTCAATTTTGACTACTGGTATATCATCGGTGCGCTACTAACCATTGGCATTCCCTCAGCCTATTATTATAATAAAACCCAAAAATATGGTGTCTTTAAGAAGTCTGGCTTCTCTGAAGCCGGTGTTAAAAGCATCGTATACTTTGTCATCTTATTAGCGCTGCTGATATTTGTAAACAAGAGTGCAATAAGTATCATTGTACTGGAAGACAGCTACTGGAATGAAACTATGCTGACATTTGCGCTTGTTGTTACATCAGCAATACTGGCATTAGTTATAGGTATTCCCATTGGTATATGGGCAGCTAAAAGCGATACTGTAGAAGAAACCGTTCGACCTGTACTTGACTTCATGCAGACAATGCCACCTTTTGTTTACCTGATTCCGGCCATTTTATTTTTCAGTGTAGGTAACGTTCCTGGTGTAGTGGCTACGGTTGTATTTGCATTGCCCCCTGGAGTGCGCTTCACCAGCCTCGGTATACGGAATGTACAGCCCGATGTTGTAGAGGCGGCATGGTCTTTTGGAGCATCAGACAGGCAATTGCTTTACAAAGTACAATTGCCTTTGGCAAAGCCAACGATTTTAGCCGGTATTAATCAGGTTATTATGCTCTCCCTTTCTATGGTTGTAATTGCATCCATGGTTGGTGCAGCAGGACTTGGACAAGCCGTGTACAAAGGCATTCTTACAGCGAACATTGCCCTTGGTTTCGAAGCCGGAATGGGTATTGTAATCGTCGCGATAATTCTCGACAGAATCACACAAGCCTTAGGTGATTCCGCCAAAAAAGTTGAAGAAGAATAAAATTAGAATTAAACAATTTAGTAAGAAAATTATTATATTTTTAAATCCATAAAAACCAAAAAGGATACATTATGAAAAAAGTAAACATTCATTTATTTAGAGTATTAGTACTTCTGTTAGGTGTAAGCTTGGTGACTATGACCGCTTGCAACACAGGTCAGAAGGAAGAAAAGAACGCAAAAGACCAGAAAATCAGTGTTCTATACCCTAACTGGGCAGAGGGCATTGCATTTACACACCTTGCAAAGGTAGCGCTTGAAGAGCATGGCTACACTGTAGAAGCAACTCCTATTGAGCCAGGTCCGATTTATGCCTCACTGGCCAAAGGTGATGCTGACCTGTTCTTTGATGCATGGTTGCCTCATACACACAAAGATTATTGGGAAAAGTATGGCGACAACATTGATAAACTCGGAGAATCTTTCAGCAATGGTACTACAGGACTGGTTGTACCTTCTTACGTGGAAGATGAGTCTATTGAAGACCTTAACGAGGTGAAAGATAAGTATGACGGCAAAATTATCGGTATTGGTAGCGGAGCAGGTATCCATGCAAATACTGAAAAAGCCATTGAAGAATACAACCTTGACTACGAACAGGTTACTTCCAGTGGTCCGGCAATGGTTGCCAGCTTGCAGAAAGCTTACAACAAAGAAGAGCCGATTATCATTACAGGTTGGAAACCTCACCACAAATGGAATAATTATGACCTGAAGTATCTTGATGACCCGAAAGACATCTTCCCGAAAGATGTTATGGCTATTCTTTCAAGAAAAGGTTTTGCTGATGACATGCCAAAAGTTGCCGAATTTTGCGGTAATTTCGGTTTGGAAGAGATGCAGCTTTATGATCTGATGGATAAAATTGACGAGACAGGCAATCCTGAAAAAGCTGCCAAAGAATGGTATGAATCTAATAAAGCCATGGTGGATTCTTGGTTTCCAAGTGAATAATTCCCACCTTTGAAATTCATTTAAAAGCTGCTCTTTTTAAGGGCAGCTTTTTTTACTTTTGCCTTCCTGTCAAATTAATTATATGGATAGCGATACATATTTTACCATCACTAAAACCGCTGAAGGGTTTTATAAAGATAAAGGAAGCAAATTCTATGCATTTGCTTTACCTGTAAATGACGAAGACCAGGCCAAAGTTTACCTTGAGGAACTAAAAAAAACCTATTACGATGCCCGCCATCATTGCTATGCTTATGCAATTGGCCTTAACAGAGATTACTACAGAATGAACGACGATGGTGAACCCTCAGGAACGGCAGGTAAACCTATATACAGACAAATTCTGTCTTATAACCTGGTTAACGTAATGATAGTGGTTATTCGCTATTTTGGCGGCACCAAACTTGGCGTGAGAGGACTTATTAACGCCTATAAGTTTGCAGCAGTTGATGCTTTGGAAAATGCAAACATTATAGAGAAAAAAATCAAACACGTTTATCAATTGCATTATCAATATCCGCTAATGAATAAAGTAATGCATGCCCTAAAAGAAGAAAATATTGAACCCCTGTCCACTAAATTTGAAGTGGACTGCAAACTCACTTTTGCCATCAGACAAAAAGAATCAGAAAGAATCTATGATAAGTTCAGCCAAATGTATCCCCTTGAAATCAAATATCTCAAGACGATTTGAAATAAGGACGCAGTAAATCCAGAAACCACTCCGGAGGTTTTACCGGTTTCCTGGTCTCATTGTCTACAAATACCAAAACCGTTTGCCCAGAAGCTATTAACATTTCCTTTTTATCATGAATGTGGTAATCAAATTTCATCCTGATATTGGGCATAGTCTTGATTTCCGTAGTTACAAACAGCTCCTGATCATAATAGGCCGGAGCAAAAAATTTAGTCCATAAAGAAATAACTGGCATCAGCACACCACTTTCTTCAAGTGTAGCATAGTCTGAACCCAGATTACGCATGGCATCTTCCCTGCCTAATTCAAAATATTGGGCATAATTTCCATGATAAACATAGCCCATTTTGTCTGTTTCTCCATATCGGACTCTAAACGAGGTGGTGGATCGGTACATACAATTTTGTGATTGGTATAAAGTTTGATGCGATTAAACGTTAATAAATTTAAAAAACACAAATATAATAATCTTAAATTTGTTCATAATATAAAAACGACATTTTATTTTTGAACACATAATTATCACTTAAACGACTAACATCCTGCCAAATAAATACCATAAGCTATTTATAAAGCTACTTAAAGCAAAAATAATTGTTGTATTCTTGTAAAATTTTTATTAATACGCTCCATATTTATAAGCAATTTTTAGTAGAATGTCAATGGTTGCAGAATTTTTTTTTAAACGTATTTTACTATTCCTTTGTTGAAAATTATTTACAAAAGACATCGTATGTTAACCTCCACGGTGTTAAAAGATAAGTTTGACAAGATATAACAGAATTTATTAATCGGCACATCAATATGGAATTAATGAAAAAAACAGCGACTGATGTTTGGAATAATTGCCTTACGGTTATCAGGGACAATATCAACAAACAGAGCTTTAATACTTGGTTTGAACCCATTAAGGCGATTAGAATTAAAGATAATGTCCTCACAATACAGGTGCCCAGTCAGTTTTTTTATGAATGGCTTGAAGAACACTATATTCAGCTTTTAAAGAAAGTAATCAAAAGCGAGCTAGGCTCGTCAGGACGGCTTGAATACAGTATTGTGATGGACAGCAATTATCCAAAGCAAAACCAACCTTACTCCATAAAAGTTCCCGGTAAAAACAGGTCTGCCGTTAAAAATCCTTCCGTAGCCATGCCCATTAACATCAACAATGATAATTCAAATGAAATTCCCAATCCGTTCATTATTCCGGGTTTAAAAAAGATCAACGTCCAATCGCAATTGGTAGACAGTTATTCTTTTGATTCCTTTGTGGAAGGCGACTGCAACCGCCTCGCACGTTCGGCTGGTTATGCCGTGGCAAGCAAGCCCGGAGCCACTTCCTTTAACCCACTATTGATATACAGTGATGTGGGATTAGGCAAAACACACCTTGGTCATGCTATTGGTTTGCAGGTTAAAAACAATTTTCCCGATAAAACGGTGTTGTATTTGTCAACGGAACAATTTACACAGCAGTTTATTGATGCCGTTAAAAACAACAATCATAACGACTTTGTCCATTTCTACCAGATGATAGATGTGTTAATTATGGATGATATCCAGTTTCTAGCCGGTAAAGAAAAAACCCAGGATGTCTTTTTTCATATTTTCAACCACCTGCATCAAAAAAGCAAGCAGATTATTATCACTTCAGATAAGCCACCCGTAGAAATGAAAAACATGGAACCCAGGCTCCTCTCCCGTTTTAAATGGGGCCTTGCGGCTGATTTGCAGGTCCCGGACCTGGAAACCCGCATGGCTATCCTGCATAAACGTCTTTACAGCGATGGCATTGAATTACCTGATGAAGTCATAGAGCACATCGCTTACAGCATAACGTCCAATATCCGCGAGCTGGAAGGTGCGTTAATCAGTATTATTGCGCAGGCTTCGCTCAACCGGAAGGAAATTACCCTCGATTTAACACGCCAGATGATAGAAAAATACGTTAAAAGCAACAACAAAGAAATCTCCATCGATTATATCCAAAAAATTATAAGCGATTATTTTGATATCCCGGTTGACACCATTAACTCCAAAACCCGAAAGCGTGAAGTAGTTCAGGCTCGTCAGCTCTCCATGTTTTTATCGAAAAAATATACGAAAGCCTCGCTGTCTACTATTGGTTTGAACTGTGGAAATAAAGACCATGCCACCG
Organism: uncultured Bacteroidales bacterium; assembly: GCA_964465045.1. Taxonomy (GTDB): domain Bacteria; phylum Bacteroidota; class Bacteroidia; order Bacteroidales; family JAIPAH01; genus JAIPAH01. Next base: position 7,561 of record CAYXJS010000083.1, read on the forward strand.
TATTGCATGCCTGCCGTACTATCAACAATCTTAAGGATACAGATAAACAGTTCAAAAGATACATTGATGATATTGAGAAACGCATAAACGGTTAGGGCAAAAAAACATTCTTGCACAATAAAAAAATATTTTGTATCTTTTGCTTCGCCTTTTGAGGCAAGTATAATAGTGTGGCAAGAATGTATTAAACTAATATAAAATATTCATTATGAAAAAGATCCTTTTCATTTGCCTTGGAAATATTTGTCGTTCACCGATGGCTGAGGGTATCTTTAATCACGAAGCCCAAAAACGCACTATTGAGGCGAAAGCAAACTCTGCGGGTTTTGAGTCATATCACATTGGCGATCCGCCTGATAAAAGAGCCATTTCAATATGTGATAAGCACGGTATAGATATTTCACAGCACCGGGTAAGGCTATTCAGCACGGCTGATTTTGATGAGTATGATGCTATCTATGCAATGGACCACAAAAACTATCGTGATGCCATCTATTTTGCGCGAAACGGGGAAGACCATAAAAAAGTGCATTACCTGATGAATTTGATTACCCCCGGAAAACATGAATCTGTTCCAGACCCTTATCTTAGCGAAGAGGAGGAATGCAACCATGTATATCACATCCTGAAAAAAGCCAGCAACAAAATCCTGGACCAGCTTGAAGAAAAGTAATGTATGATTCATGCGCAAAGCATTTCTAAGGCCGCTCAAACGATAGCTCCTTATATTCATCGCACACCGGTTATCAGCTCATCACAAATTAATGAGATAGCTGGTGCTGATATCTTTTTTAAATGCGAGAATTTCCAGAAAGCAGGCGCTTTCAAAGCCCGTGGTGCGCATAATGCTGTGTTTTCACTCAGTAATGCTGAAGCAAAAAAAGGCATAATCACACACAGCTCCGGAAATCATGCGGGTGCTCTTTCACTGGCAGCCAAAAATCGTGGAATTCCCGCTTTTGTGGTAATGCCCTCTACAGCTCCTAAAGTAAAAATAAATGCCGTAAAAGCATATGGCGGCATAATTACCTTTTGCGAGCCTACGCTGGAAGCCCGGGAACAAACGCTGGAAAAAATCCAGCTTCAAAAGCAAGCTGTGGAAATTCATCCCTACAACAATGAAAAAATCATTGCAGGGCAGGCTACGGCTGCTAAAGAGATTTTTGAGGAATTTCGCCCCGATTTAATAATCACCCCGGTTGGCGGCGGCGGTTTGCTTTCAGGCACGGCCCTCAGCGCCCATTTTTTTATGCCGGAAGCTAAAGTAATTGCCGCTGAACCAAAGGGCGCCGACGATGCATGGCAAAGTTTCCATGCAGGCAAAATCATTCCTTCTGTAAACCCGCAAACCATCGCCGACGGATTGCTTACCAGCCTGGGAAGCCTTACCTACCCTGTCATTCGTGATTATGTAGATGATATTATCACCGTAGAGGAAGATTCCATTATTAAAGCCATGCGGCTTGTGTGGGAGCGTATGAAAATCATCATTGAGCCTTCATCTGCCGTACCGCTAGCTGCTGTGCTTGAAAACAAAAACCGCTTTCGCGGGATGAAAATCGCTATCATTTTATCAGGCGGCAATGTCGATTTAAACAAACTTCCATGGCAATAAACCCCGGATTCATGAAAAAAGGTACGCTATTTCTTTTACCCACACCTATCAGCACAGATTATCCAGAACTTGCCTTGCCTGCAGGATATCTTGATATCGTAAACCGGGTTGACGTTTTCATTACAGAAAACATTCGTACTACCCGCCGGTTTTTACGCAGCATAGGATATCAAAAAGATTTTGATGCTATCCCATATCATTTACTTAATAAACATACCTCAGCACAGGAAATCAATACATTCTTAGACCTTGCCATGAAAGGCACTGCTACAGGTTTATTTTCGGAAGCCGGCATGCCATGCATTGCAGACCCGGGAGCAAAAATCGTAAAAATGGCCCATGAAAAAGACTTAGACGTTGTTCCGGTAAACGGACCCTCGTCTATCATGCTGGCTTTGGCCGCCTCAGGATTCAACGGCCAGCGTTTTATTTTTCATGGCTATTTGCCGGTTCAGCAATCTGAGCGCGCTAAACGTTTAAAATCACTGGAAAGTGAAGTAATAAAACGGGATCAAACCCAAATCTTTATTGAAGCTCCTTATCGTAATAATCAAATGCTTAGCACTATAATCCAAACCTGCAAGCCAGAAACACTGCTATGCGTCGCTTCTGAGATCAACAGCCGGCAAGAATTTATTAAAACATGGCCCGTACAAACATGGAAAGAAAAGAAAATTAATTTGCACAAGAAGAATACCATCTTCCTGCTTTATAATGAAACTGCCGGATAAGAAATTACCCGGCAGTTTTGCGTTGTGTGCGCTTTAATCGTTTATTGATGATTAATGCTGATGCTCACTATCAGGCCCGTGAGCATGACCATGCTCCACTTCTTCCTCAGTAGCATCGCGAACATCTATAATGCTTCCGGTAAAATACAACCCTTTTCCGGCCATCGGGTGGTTAAAATCCATTTTTACAGAATTCTCTCCTACTTCCTTAACAATTCCGTTAAGCTGATTCCCTTCGTTATCTTCCATCGGGATTACCTGACCAAGCTCCAGCAGATCTTCTCTCAGCTCTCCGTCTACCTCAAAAATATTCTTAGGCAAATCAACAATAGCATTGTCCTGTACCTCTCCGTAAGCTTCTTCGCTGTCTATGCTAAATTCAAAGGATTGCTCTGGTTCTAAACCGGCAAGGTTTTCTTCAAACTTAGGCAGCATATGGCCTGAACCATATAAAAACACAAACGGTTTGTCTTTTTCTACTTTTTCAACAACCTGGCCATCTTTATTATCTTCCTGCAATTGATAGACCAGCGTAACCACTTTATTATTTTCAATCTTCATAAAAAATTATTTTTTGCCAATGTATAAAACATTAACTTATTCTACTTAAACGTATTACAGTACAAAAGTAAGACTAATTACGAGAGTAGTCACTATGAATTCATTTTTTTTTGTACTTTTCACTTTTAAAGAGTGTTAATTAACAATAATCGTTTTGCAGAAACCCATTCTATCAGTGCAAGGGCTAACGAAAAAATACGGCCCGCTAACAGCGCTAAATCATGTAAACCTTGAAATTGAAAAAGGACAAGTTTTCGGCATTCTGGGCCCAAATGGCAGTGGCAAGACTACTACCCTGGGTATTTTATTGAATGCCATTCATCCTGATGAAGGAAGCTATTTTTGGTTTGGTGAAACTCCCACCGCCGCACATCGCAGAAAAATTGGAACTATACTGGAGGAACCGGTTTTTTATCCTTACCTCAATGCTGTTGACAATCTGAAGATCACCTCTGCTATCAAACATATTGAGAATCCCAACTTTGAGCAAGTACTAAAAACCGTTGACCTTTTTGACCGGAGGCACGATAAAATCAAGACCTATTCTTTCGGCATGAAACAACGTCTTGCCATTGCAGGCGCATTGGTTTCCAACCCTGATGTATTGATTCTGGACGAACCCACAAACGGCCTTGATCCGCAGGGTATTGCTGAAATACGAAACCTGATCACGGAAATCTCAGGCCACGGCATCACTATTATTCTTGCCAGCCATATGCTCGACGAAGTACAAAAGGTATGCACACATGTAGCCATCCTGCAAAAAGGTAAGAAGCTAACCTCAGGGAGTGTAGAAGAAGTGCTGCAAGACAAACAATCGCTGGAAATTGATGCTGAGGAAACAGATAAACTGCAACAAATTTTGAACGAAACAGAAGGTATTTCTTCTGTAAAAAAGGAACATGATAAGTTTATTGTTGTGATGGATGACGAATTAACCCCGGGCAAATTAAACAAATGGCTTGTAGAAAAAGGAATAACCGTCACGCACCTGGCCATCCGTAAAAAATCGCTTGAAAAATACTTCTTAGACCTAACCTCAAAACCGGAATAATATGTTGCATTACCTATCCATAGAACTCCTTAAAATTAAAAAATACCGCACTTTCTGGGTTCTGGCCGGTTTGTTTGTGTTTCTAACCGTGCTTATCATATTTGGTGTAGAACAATTCATCAACAATGTTACTATCAAAACCAACGAGCAAAACCAGATGGCATTGCCGGAGACTTCTTTGTATCAGTTTCCTGACATATGGCACAACATCTCGTTTCTGGCCGGTTATTTCAAAATCATTTTAGGCATCATATTTTTGATTCTGCTTACCAATGAGTACCAGTATAAAACCATCCGCCACAGCATCATAAATGGCATGAGCCGGCGCGAGTACTTTTTTTCCAAAACATCCCTGATGCTTGTTTTTGCCTTGCTGCTGACCCTCATACTGCTGATATCAGGACTCATTCTGGGTTTTATGCACTCTGAAGACATCACCTTACAAGCCGTCTCAGGAAAACTATCTTTTCCGTTTGCCTTTGCGGCCGAAGTGCTTTTCTATCTTAGCTTTGTTTTCTTGGCCGGCACGCTGATTCAACGCTCTGGCCTTGCCATTTTATTGCTGCTGATATACAGCTACATCATCGAGCCTTTACTTGGTTTTCGTTTGCCTGATAAGGTAGCAGACTGGTTGCCACTTCGCTCTTTCGGAAACATTATCCAGGTGCCCGAAACAGCGTTGATGAACCTATTCGGAATGAAGTTTGAAGAAAGTGTGAATTTAAGTGCATTCGGTATTGGTTTACTATGGGCTTTGATATTCAGTGGGCTTACGTATTATTTGATTCGCACAAAAGATTTATGAATTGAGATGGTAACTTGATTACTTATTAAATATGGAAAGTAAGGTTTTACATGGCTGAATATTTCAGTAGATGAAGAATACTTAAGAACCAGATTCCCGCCCGAATCCCGAAGCCTCAGCGATTTTATTGCAGAAATTCCATTTAGTAAAAAGCCAATTGTGTAGAT
>CAYXJS010000084.1:0-12457 GCA_964465045.1 uncultured Bacteroidales bacterium
AAGGCAAATAAGCGAACCTGTTGTTTTCTCCGAAATTTGAAGAACCATCACGCCGCAATGTAAAATCCATTAAATAGGTATTATCATAATTGTATTTAATTCTACCGAAGAAAGAGCTTAAAGCAGATTCGCGAAAAGCGGATTCAGTTTCATCTACATCTATAAGCGCCGCACTTTCAAGATATTGTAAATCATCATTGGGAAATTCTGTACCCGACATGAATAAATATTTGGTATTCCATTTTTCAAAACTATATCCCAACAGCAAATTCAAATCATGCACATCGTTAAAGGTATTATTATAGTTAGCTGTAGTTTGTTGTGTAAGCTTCAACACATTAGAACTTGCATCTGCTCCGTATCCATTGGTTTCTTTGGCCGATTTAACAAATGACGGCTCAAACCGACGTTCCTGAAGGTTATAATAGTCTACACCCCATTGATTTTTGATTTTCAGTTGGTCTGAAAAACGATACTCTGCAAACAGATTGGAAACATTCTGAAAAGTCTCTGCCTGGTTAACCACTTCTTTACCCACAGCTACCGGATTATCCCACCAACCGGCAAGCGGATAATTGCCCATCTCATCCTTAACCGGAGCAACAGGTGGTGCAGATATCGCATTTGGAAGAGGTCCGTTTACACTTTGGTCACCTCTGACGCGATCATTCATTGAATGCGTGGTTGATGTTTTAACGCCCAAGTCTAACTTGTCTGTCAGGTTATAGTTCACATTTATCCTGCCGCTAAACTTATCATAGTCTGTGCCAATAACCACGCCCTGCTGACTGAAATAACGTCCTGAAACATAAAATCTCATGCGCTCCTTTGCACCCGATGCTGATAACTCTATATTTTCTACCGGGGCAGTGCGAAATACTTCATCAAGCCAGTCGGTATCCACACCTTCTTCGAGCCATGAGCGCTGCAATTCGGGGTGAATACCCGAAAAATCTTCTGATATTCCGTCAAAGTTTAAAATGTAATCCTTCCATTGTTCAGCATTCAATAAATCAAGTCTTTTATAGACTTCCTGCATTCCGGTATATGTTTTAAAACTAAATCTGGTCTTACCGGCCTGCCCTGTTTTCGTTTCAATCAGCACAACACCGTTTCCTGCTCTTGCTCCGTATATGGCTGCGGCGGAGGCATCTTTTAAAACGCTGATGGATTCGATGTTGTCTGGGTTTATGTTTGCAATGGCGCTGATGCTTTGCCCTTCCATGCTGATCTGACTGTAGTCGCCACTGGTAACAGGTATACCGTCTACTACATAAAGCGGTTGCGTGCCAGCCGAAATAGAGCTCAATCCGCGAATGCTCATTGTTGGCGCTGCGCCCGGTGTACCGGAATTTCTGTTGATGCTCACTCCGGAGGTTTTCCCCTGAAGCGCCTCCTGCACCCCGTTAGAAATAACATCTTCGAGGTCTTCGGACTGCACAGAGCTGATAGAGCTGGTTAACAGCTTGCGAGAACTCTCACCATATCCAATGACAACAACTTCATCCAGCCGCTGTACATCCCGCGAAAGCGAGATATTTATCACCTCTCTCCCATCTACCGGAACTGTTTTACGAATGTACCCCATAAAAGAGAACACCAATTCAGGATTCTCTATGTCAGGGGGTATTTGAAGGGTATACTTGCCCTCTACATCTGTAATCGTTCCCTGGCTGCTGTTTTTGATTGTGATATTCACTCCCGGCAAGGTTTCTCCGGTTTGGCTGTCTGTAACCGTGCCCTCAACCATAAATCCGTCTTGCCGGAGAGGCGCGCTACCCTGGTCTTTAGTAGATTTTTTGGGTGTGAGAATGATTTTCTTTTTCAATACTTCATGGTTGATACCGGTTTTTTCAAATAACGCATCTAACAATTTGCTAATCGATGCATTATTTACTTTTACCGACACAATCTGCTGTACATCCACCATCGCATCGTTATACACGAAAGTAAATTCGCTTTGCTGCTCAATTTCCTGAAGTGCCTTCTTTAAGGTTACATCTTTGAGCGACAAGGTAAGCTTCATTTCCTGGGCATAGCTACCCGAAACATATCCGGGCATCATAAAGGCCAGGAAAAGCGCTGATGTAAGAAACCACCTGTAGTTGAACAGGTTTATCGGTTTTCGCTGTGTAAAAATCCTCATAATTGTTACGTTAGTTTTTGTATTTGTTCATATCCTCTTTCTCAGGTTCTAAAAACAGACGATTCTGATCGCCTCTGATTTCCATAGGTGTAATCTTTTTCAACCATTTCAATACATCTGAAATAGAATCATCCTGCAATTGAAATGTATACCTGTTTTTGCCAATCAGTTCTTCATGAATTATAAATTCTATTCCATACCAATGCTCCAGCCTGCGAGCCACTTCCTGCAGCGGGTCATTATCAAAAATCAAAGCCCCGTGCCTCCATGCCGTATATGTTTCCGCGTCTGACTGCATAGTCTGAATGGAGCCTTTGTTCTTATCGAGTCTTACTTTCATGTCCTTTATTAAGAAAGTGGCAGGCTCAGCAGTTTCTGCTTCAGGATCAAAAATCTGCACTTTTCCTTCCAGCAAATGAGCCTCAGCATAATCATCGCCTGGATAGTTGGTTACGTTAAATTTCGTTCCCGTAGCCTGAACATTCAAATCTGAGGTTTCAACAATAAAAGGCTTATCAGTAGATGAGGCAACGCTAAAGAATGCTTCCCCTTCCAGCTTAACAGCCCGCATTTCTGTTTTTTGCATATCACCGGAATACGACAAGGTAGAATGACCATTCATCCAGGCATAAGACCCATCAGGAAGTTCAATCCTCAGGCGCTGTCCTTTACCCGTTCTTTGATGCACAATTTCGCTGGGAGCGCTGTAAAAATAGGATGTGGTGAAAAACACAGCCAATCCGGTAATAACGGCCGCCATGGCGGCCGCAACATACCATCGTTTAAAAAACGTGATGAGTGGTGCAGGATTATAAGGCCATTTATTTTCAGTAATAATGCTGCGCCGTAGATTATAATAAATCCTGTCTGAATCAGGAGCAGGGTACTCTCCTTTCATTGACTCAGCGCTGTTCCAGCCTTTTTTAAGCATTTCTTTTGATTCCTCATATTGCATCACCTCAGCATCTTCTTCACGCGAAGTGCGCCTGAGAATAAAACGGGTAAAAAGCGATTTTTTTTCTGATAACTTCAAAATATTCCGGTTTTATTTAAACAGAATACACATATAAATCGGGTTACCCTTAAAGAGGGCTTAATTTAAATGAATTATCTCTTTTATGGTTGCTTTCAATGCTACTTTTAAAAATAATTCATATAAGATAAAGCATTGCAAAACCTGTTCCAGCAGTCTAATACATTCATTCGCTATGCAATTCCTCCATAAACTTAGCTTTTCCTTTACGATGAATTTACATATTTTTGTGCGGTTAAAAATCTTTTATTTTATTCATTATCAGATTACTAAACCAATTAAAACCATGAAGCAAATTTTACTGATTAGTTTTCTATCAATTGTTTCTTTAATGATCAAAGGGCAAAACGTGCAGCTTCACTACGACATGGGAGAAGACCGGGGTTTCACTACAACAACCGTTGAGATGTTCAAACCCGATAAATGGGGAACTACTTTTTTCTTTGTTGATATGGATTATGGCGTAGCGGACAACCTTGAGGGCGTAAACCTGGCTTATTTTGAATTTGCCAGAACAATAAAACTTGGAGAAACTACTCCTTTCAGTTTTCATGCCGAATATAACGGAGGATTATTTCAAATTGATCAAAATGTAACGGTAAACATTGAAAATGCCTGGCTTGCCGGACTGGATTATTCGGTTAACTCAGCAGACTTTTCGCAAGGCATTTCCTTAAAGGCTCTGTACAAGAATATTCAGGGCAAACACGATGCTTCATGGCAGTTCACAGCCGTTTGGTTTTATCACTTTTCAGACAACAAGCTCTCCTTTATGGGTTTTCTTGATTACTGGCGAGAAGATCGGAATTTTGGTGACGAAACAAGAAAATATGTTTTCATGACAGAGCCGCAGCTATGGTACAACGCGACATCCAACTTATCGCTGGGAACAGAAATAGAAGTCAGTAACAACTTCATAGCAAATGAAATCAAGATCATGCCAACGGCAGCGATTAAATGGATCTTTTAAAGCACACTGATTATGCTGAAAAAAATCTTCGGTTTAAATAAGCATCGAATATCCGCTTTTTTTAAACTTTCTGAAAAAGTATCAGCAAAACTAATATTTTAGAAAGCGCTTCTTTTATGGTCTTAAGGCTTAAGCGAATATGCGTCTCTACCGTCTTCTCAGAGATATTCATTCTTTCAGCAATTTCTTTGTATGAGAGACCGTCAAATCTGCTTAGCTCATAAATCCTGCGCCGTTTAGGGGGCAATTTATCCAATATGTCATACAAATGCTTCAGCAAATCTGCGTATATGACATCATCCATGCTCTTAGTATGCACATGCGAAAGCATTTGGCGTGCATAATTCTGATATACAGTTTCGTACTTATGCTTCCGGTTAATGTTAAAAATGGCGTTTTTCGCCATGGTATGCAAAAAAGCATTAAAAGACTTTTGCTCATCCAGGTTTTCTCTATTCAGCCATACTTTCAGAAATATTTCCTGTACAATTCCCTCAGCGTCTTCTTTCGAGTTAAAATAACGCATAGCAAAATAATACAGCTTCTCGTGATAGCGGTAAAACAGAGTTTCAAATGCCGCTTGCGAGCCTTCTCTGACCTCTTTCATTAACTGACTGTCCGATTTATGAGATGTATCCAAAAGCGTCTTTTATTAGATTAAAACTTTGCTAAAGATGTATAAATTTACTGATTTATACAACCCATAATTCTTAAATTGAATTGAACGTATTCATTAGCTTCAACTAATCATGTGTTTAGATATAAAAATGTATTACTCATGAATGACTTCCGGATGTTTTAATATCAGGCCTATCTATCCCAACTCATGCAATATTAAAATAGAAAATCCGCTGGCTGTAACATCACCCTGCAAATAAATCATGCTATGATTGCCTAAATACTTTTTATGGTTTGATGAAAAGATGTAATTTTGCACCGCTTGAAATAAATCAGGCCCCATAGTTCAATGGATAGAATATCAGATTCCGGTTCTGACGATCTGGGTTCGAATCCCGGTGGGGTCACAAAAACCCGCAGCAGTTTTGTTGCGGGTTTTTTTATTTTTGCATCAACAAACATTTATAATCATGAGTAACATCCCAAAAAGCACAACTGCTGAGGTTGAAAAAGCACTAAGCAAAAATAACACGCTTCTCATTGATATACGAACCCCCGAAGCCTACAATGGCTGGACCTTAGGCGGTGAAATAAGAGGCGGGCACATTCCCGGAGCTAAGAACTTCCCCTTTGAATGGACAGAATACCATTTTGAGCTACATGATTTGTTAAAGGAAAAAGGTATCACGAAAGAGAAAGAGCTCATAATTTATGGCTATGATTCAGACCAGGCTCAAAAGCTTGCCCGGGTTTTAATGGATACTGGTTTTGATAAAATTGCTGTATATGATAACTTTATTGATGAGTGGTCGTCCGACAAGACAAAACTTTTAAACCGGTTACCCCGGTTTGACCATCTTGTATCTCCGCAATGGGTTGATGAATTGCTGGAAGGCAACCGGCCAGACCATTTTCGGGGAAAGGACTTTGTTATTGCACACGCTCATTATGATTATTTAGAGGCTTATCAGGAAGGGCATATTCCAGGCGCTGTTGCACTAAACACCTCTGACCTCGAAGACCCTGTAACATGGAATCGCCGCACACCCGAAGAACTGAAAAACATATTGTTAAAGCACGGCATTACTTCTGAAACAACCGTAGTCCTTTATGGGAAATTTGCATTTCCTGACAACCGAGACCCATATCCGGGCCAAAGCGCCGGACATCTGGGCGCAATGCGGTGTGCCGCTATCCTTCTCTATGCAGGCGTAGAAGATGTGAAAATCCTGAATGGAGGCTTCTCCCGATGGAAAGCAGCAGGTCTTGAAGTTTCCTCAGAAACTACGGAGCCAGTTCCTGCAGATACTTTTGGCGCCAAAATCCCACAACACCCGGAGTATTTTGTTGATATGGCTGAAGCAAAAGCCATGCTAAAAGATGAAAACAGCGATTTGGTAAGCATCAGAAGCTGGAATGAAATTATCGGGGAAGTAAGCGGTTACAACTACATTGAGAAGAAAGGCAGAATCCCCGGCGCTGTTTTTGGCAATTGCGGCACTGATGCTTATCACATGGAAAACTACCGAAGTGTGGATCACACTACACGGGAGTACTATGAAATTGAAGAACACTGGAAAAAATATGGTATTTCAAAAGAAAAACATTTGGCGTTTTATTGCGGCACAGGATGGCGTGGCAGCGAAGCCTTCATTAATGCCTTTTTGATGGGATATCCGAAGATTTCGGTATATGATGGCGGCTGGATGGAATGGAGCAGTCATCCGGAAAATCCTATAGCTACCGGCATACCGGAAGATTTTACTGTTTGATACTTCTTAAATAACAGACAAAAACGATCTCAGGCATATTATCACAAACTATATGTAGATATTTCTATTTAAGTTGCTAATCCTGTCATTTTCAGGATGGCTCTTACCCAATTGTCATCATCATTTAAACTCTCAACCAGTTGTAATTCTTCGCCGCCATGCGCTTTAAAGAGTTCGTCATACTCAACTCCCAGCTCTATGGTTGTTTCCAGGCAATCGGCTACAAAGGCCGGAGCAACAATCAGAACCCGTTTTTTACCCTGACGGGCCAGATTTATGAGTGTTTCATCTGTAAAAGGTTTGAGCCAGTTTTTTGAAAGCCTCGACTGAAACGAGATACTATAGTGTGCTGGTTTCAAATCCAGTTTTTCAGCCAACAAACGGGTTGTATCATAACATGTAGCTTTATAGCAAGAACGGCCATGCGCCGGCAGCTCAACATCACAAGAGCACGTTTTTTCCTGAATATCCGGATGGGTTTTATTGATCTGCCTCAGCGGCAGGCCATGATAAGAAAAAACAACATGATCATAATTCCAGGGCTTATAAGGCCGTATGCGATGAGCAAAGGCATTCAGGAAATTCTGATCATCATAATATTGATGCATCATTTGCACAGAAGGAATTACCTCCCATTTTTTCATCTTCTTCATAATAAAGTCAAACACCGAACCTGTAGTAGATGAAGCATATTGCGGGAAAAGCGGAAACACGACAACCTCCTCAAAGCCTTCATCACGGATATAGTTTAAAGCCTTTTTCAGGGAAGGATTCCCATATCGCATTGCAGGTATGACTTCCATATTTCCATCCATCTTTTTCTGGAGTTTATTCCCAAGATTCTGCAGAATATAAAGTAAGGGGGAGCCCTGTGTTGTCCATAACTGCTTGTAAAGTTTAGCAGAGTTTCTCACTCTGAAAGGAATAATGACCAGGTTCACCAGCAACTTCCTAAGCAGCCAGGGTAGATCAATGACTCTGGGATCATTCAGAAATGCTGTAAGATAACGCCTGATATCTTTGACATCAGAAGAATCCGGGGTTCCAAGATTTATTATCAATAATGCTTTCTTATTCATCAAGTCAAGTTCATTTCGTTTCAAAACTTAAATGAGTCTGTTCTAAAAAGCGTTCACTTTTTTAATAAAATATATAATACATTGTTTATCTAAATCTTATAAAACACCACGCTTTATATTTATGTGATTGAATTTCTGATTATTAACTTACAAACTTAAAAACCTGCAAACTTATTAAACTGAACTCATAAACGCCAAAGGTAGAAAAACCTGAATTATTACATTACATACTTATCTGTCCATTTGTTTTGCCTAATTTTGATGTATGATTAACAAATTCTTGAAATCAGCATCATTTTGGATAATTATGGCATCAACAATGTCATCCTGCCAAAATTATCAAACGCATACCCTGGAAGTGAAAGCAACCGCTTATAATTCATTGCCAGAGCAAACCCATGCGCTACACCCTCAGATTACTGCATGGGGCGACACGCTAAAGCCAGGGATGAAATCAATAGCAGTCTCACGAGATTTAATAAAACGAGGATTAGAACATGAAACCGTAGTTACCATCGAAGGCCTTCCAGGAAAATACATAGTCAGAGATAAAATGAACCGGCGCTGGGAAAAGAAAATCGATATCTACATGGGTACAGATGTCAAAAAAGCAAGATATTGGGGAATCAAAACGGTAACCATCAGATGGAAAACTTCGCTTAAAGAAAAATAAACGCTATCATTGCCATCGCACAAAAACTTCTGTTTTACTGCACTCCTTTATTTGAATAGAATTTAGAATGAACCTAATCAGTCAAAAGCTGTTGAAAAGGTTCAGAAACTATGAAAAAAGCACTATTAATAATAGCAGGGTCAATCTCATTGGGATTAGGAATTTTAGGGATTTTTGTGCCCGGATTACCTACAACATCCTTTCTTTTACTTACGGCTTACTTATGGGCACGGAGTTCAGATAAACTTTACAACAAGTTGCTTAACAACAAATATTTAGGACCTTACATTCTCGAATTCCGTAAAAACAAAGGCATGACCTTAAAACAAAAGATATATGCCAACTCAATGATGTGGACTATGATTGGGTTATCCACCTATTTTTTTATAGATAATTCAACAGTTGACTATATTGTCATCGGTGTGGGTATTATTGGTACGATCGTTATGGGTTTTATAGTCAAAACCGTAAAAAAACCTAAGCCGGAAACAGCAGAGGCCACTGCAAAAACCAGCTATTTAAATCGTGAAGCCGCGAAGTAAACCCTATTCCTCCTCATCATCCAGCAAATGGATAACGGCCCAGTAACGGTTAATCAACCCTACTATGATTCCATAAACCAAATGAATCACCAATGTAGCTACAGGATAAACCCATCCTTTGGCCAGATAAAAAGTATCTTCGGTTTCCTTAAAATGCGCATCTCCGGTTCCAAATACTCCCCAGTCCACAATGGGGCTCAAGGCCACCATCATGATCAGCCACAATGAAATCCCTAATGAAAGTCCGTTACCTGCCTTAAGATTTGGCCCATAAAGCAATGCGAGAACTACCGACATTACTGCACCAAACAAAAAAGTAAATACTGAAGTCCATGGTATAGCCGGCAGGCCGATGGTTAAAACAAAGGCAGCAACCGGGGTAACATTAAACGGGGCATAAGCGCTGTTGAGAAGCCATTGCATCAATAATAAGAAAACCAAAGCGCCTGCAAGTCCGCCAATAAACGATTTAGTAAATAATCTGGTATCCATAAACCCTCCTTTTTAATAATATCCTTACTCTATAAAAGTACTCCAAATAAATAGATTCTCCAAAAGAAATGTAAAATTTCTTATTGAAAATCAGGAAATAATTTCAATCGTAAATCTCCCCGGCCACACGAAACGTGTTGCAATGAGCGTCTACAATAGTTCTTAGCTGCCGGGCATAACCTCCACCCATAGATGCCGTAACCGGAATGGCATGCTTCCATGCATGTTCATATAACAAAATATCACGCTGACGAACACCTTGTTTGCTAATGCTTAGCTTTCCAAGTCGGTCAGTCTCCAATATATCCACTCCCGACTGGTAAAAAATGATATCCGGCTTTACAGTTTCGATTAGCCATTTCAGGTTTTTTTCCAGCAATTTCAGATAAGCCTGGTCTGAGACATCTGCTGATAAGGCGATATCCAAATCAGAATTCTCTTTATACAACGGATAATTATTAGCGCCATGCATACTGAAGGTGAAAACATCCTTTTGCTTTTCAAAAATACGGGCGGTACCATTTCCCTGGTGGACGTCGAGGTCTACAATCAAAACTTGTTTTACCCTTTTTACATCAAGCAAATATTGCGCTGCCACAGCGATATCGTTATAAATACAAAACCCTTCACCCCTGTCGCGGTATGCGTGATGAGTGCCTCCGGCCACATTAAAAGCGGCTCCGTTTTCCAAAGAATATAACGATGATTGCAGAGTCCCTGAAGTAATAAGCGCTTCACGTTCTATTAATTGCTTACTCCACGGAAAACCTATTCGGCGCTCTTCTTTTGGATGCAAGGTTCCCTTCTCCAGTTTTTCAACATACTGCTCATCATGCACGGCAAGCAAAGCAGAACGATCAAGCGCCCCGGGATGAAAAAAATGTTGAGGGGAAAATGTTCTCTCATAAAGCAATTGCTCATATATCAGACCGTATTTTTCCATCGGAAAACGATGGTTTTCAGGTAATGGAAGCTGATAAACAGGATCATATGCTATTTTTATCATATTAGAAAAACATTGCCTGTATGGTTTTGTTTTCTTATTGGAAAAAAATGATAGGTATTTTCATAATAGGACATCTATTTACTTATGGGACATAAACAGATTTACATCCTGAATTTTGCACTAAATGTCAATGCTTTGTATTATATGGCATGAAAAATGTCCATTTGGTGAATGTCTTTTGCATCATATTAAACTTGATGTACATGTACAAACAATAAGTTAATAACAGAAAAACCAGAACCAATGAAAATAATAAGAAGTCTCTTTGTGATAACAGTTGCTTTTATTGCCCTGATAACAGCTCCGTCATGCAGCAAAGATTCAGATCCAACACCGGATCCCGAACCTGAATCCATTTTTGATTTACCTATCCCGGACGGATTTAATTTTGAAACAACACAGGACATACAGCTTGAATTGAAAGCAACGAATAATCAGGGTAACCCATTTGCTAATCTGCGTTGGCAAATTTATAATGATTCTCCGGAAAATGAAGGACAACTCATTGCCGAAGGGAGTAACGGTGTATCAGGCATGTTCAAAACGCATGTATCTATCCCTTCATCTGCTGATAGCCTGTTTATAGGCACTAACTACGGAGGTATCGGGGGAAGGATGTTTGCCATTACAGGCGGAAAACTTTTGTTTGAATATGAGCAACCAAACAATCCGGCGCTCACTAAATCAACCAGCAACGCCAAAGGAACGTCGTATTTCGTTAAGAAAACATTTGATAATGATGTTGAAGGATTTTCTTCATATCGCGACAATGGCGATTTGGCAATAAAGCACAGCTCTCACCCGGAAAACCCACTCAACAGAGGGCCTTTTGGCGAAAACGACGGTTTCATGTGGGGATATGACACAGAAGGAGGCTTGAGAGCATTTGAGGTGCCGTCTGACTTTCACGGAGATATTTATGGACAGTATATTGCATATGATTATTATGTAGGCAACACGGCTGATCCACAACCCATGCAGAGCAATACGGGAGATATCCGTATCACAGATGGCAATAAGGTTTTAAGCGTTGATTTTATGGACGCCATGCCACACCAGGTGAATGGCGGATGGCAAACACTTTATATCAAACTTGACGAAACGGCCACACAGGGAACAGGATGGCGAATCGGTGGTATGAATACCTACACCACACAACAAGGTCATAAAACCCTTGGCAATAGCAATCCCACTGCCAGTGAAATAGAGCAAATTCTTCGCAATGTAACAGGCATTCTTATTGCTCCTGAAGGACAAAACGGGTCATATTATGCAAATGGATACGGTCCGGAATTTATTGGTGTAGACAATGCCGGTGTATATGAAAGTTTGGATGAAATTACAATCATTGAGCAGGGAGATGAATTTTCTGATTCTGATGGTGATGGCGTTCCTGATGAAACAGATGCTTATCCTGATGACGACCAGCGCACTTTTGACAACTATACACCGGGCGAAAACACCTTTGCTACCTTAGCTTATGAGGATTTATGGCCCGAGAAAGGCGACTATGATTTTAATGATTTGGTAATTGATTATCGCTTCAACCATATCACGAATGCAAATAATAATGTAGTGGAAATAAAGGCTGACTTTACGATTCAGGCTATAGGCGCAGGCTTTGAAAACGGTTTTGCTTTTGAGCTGCCCTTCGAAGCCAGCAAAGTGCAATCTGTTTCAGGACAAAGCCTGGAAAGCGGATACACAGATATCCAAGCCAATGGAACGGAGGCTGGAAACCAAAATGCCGTTATCATTGTTTTTGAGAATGCCTATGATATTATAAACTCAGGAGGTTCTTTTGTGAATACCATCGTAGATCAGGAGTATGTAGAACCTGAGAGTATCAGTATAAGCATAGAGCTTTCTTCTCCTTTGCCCATGAATCAAACAGGAACAGCGCCGCACAATCCGTTTATCATAGCTAACAGCAACAGGGGTTATGAAGTCCATCTGTCAGGTTACGAACCAACAGATTTAGCCGACGAATCCGTCTTTGGAGAATCTTTTGACGATACAAAGCCGCAAGAAGATAAATTCTATCAATCAGAAAGCAACCTGCCATGGGCTATTCATATTCCCGTTTCTTTTGATTACCCGATAGAACAAATTTCGATAGAAAAAGC
>CAYXJS010000085.1:0-12325 GCA_964465045.1 uncultured Bacteroidales bacterium
GGCGAGGCTGACTTGTTTGGCTATCGTGACCTGGGCTCAGGTGCAGAACTTCGCAGTGAACTGTTAGACCTGAACAGCGAGCGTTATAAAACATTTGAAATGAAGTGTGGCGCCGGGAAAAAAGAGAAATCAGAGAAAAAAGGAGAGAAAAAGTCCGAAGAAAAATCTGCTGAAGCCAAATGCGGCGAAGACAAATCTGGAGGGGATGACAAAAAAGCCAAAAAAGAGGCTAAGAATGCCGAAGCTAAATGTGGTGAGGGCAAATGTGGAGGCGATGATAAAAAAGCTGACACATCTAAAAAGAAGCAGGATAAAGCTGCCGAGTCTAAGTGTGGACAAGGAAAATGTGGAGTTGAGTAGAGGGAAGCGCCGGGGAGGTGCAGAAGGAATTGTCAATTAGTTTTGATTTTCTGCCCTTCCCGGATTTTATCATCAAATAATAAGATTCCTGCCCTAATGGCTGGCGACATGGGCGGGATTTTTATTTTTAAGACATTAATAGCTATAGCAGTATGGTCTGTTAATATTTTCTATTTTTGGATGAAATAATCTGAAAATGAAGGGTCGGTTTATTGTTTTCCTGTTTCTTTTATTGCCAGCGCTGGCGCTTGGTCAGCGACAAAAAGTGCTGGTGTTTCATTCATACCATCAGGGCCTGCAATGGACGGATAATGTGAACACGGGCATTCAGCAGGCTTTCGGCCCCGTTGAGGATAGTGTGGAGTTGTTTTTTGAATATCTGGATCGCAAAAGAAACCTGAGTGAGCCCTACTATCAGGAGTTGAAAAAACTCTATGACATCAAGCTGAATGATGAATCCTTTGATTTGATATTAGCTGTGGATAACGACGCGCTGGAGTTTGTTGTAAAAAACCGGCAGGAATATTTTAGTGACGTGCCGGTAGTGTTTTGCGGAATCAACAATTATCATCCCGACATGATTAAAGGCCAAACCAATTTAACGGGTGTTATCGAAAAACCGGATTTTAGTGCTACCCTTGACCTGATTCATGATTATCATCCTGAAATAAATGATCTGTTTATCATCAATGACAATAAAACCACCACCGCGATTGAGAATAAAAAATCCTTAACCCGCATTGAGCCTTTATACAAAGAAAAACTAAAATTCCATTTTCTTGAATCGTTGCCGAAAACGCAGTTTAGAGACACAATAAGAAAACTGGATAAAAACAGCGCTTTGTTGCTGTTAACCTACAACAAGGATAAACAAGGTGATTTTATTTCTTACCGCGAAAACCGTGAGCTCGTTCCGGACGATACTCCACTACCCGTTTATACTACCTGGAAATTTTTCATGAAGGGAAATGTGATTGGCGGCAAAATGATTAGTGGCGAAGACCAAGGGTTGCGTGCCAGCAAACGAGCTATAAAAATTCTGCGGGGGACTCCGGCCGACTCTTTACCCATTAATACAACAAGCCTGAGTGAGTATGTTTTTAATTATGAGATGCTTCAGAAACACAACATTCAGGAGGATCGTTTACCGCCCGGTTCAGAAGTACTCAATAAACCCCAAAGTTTTTATACCATCAATAAAAAGTGGATTAACACCGGTTTAATAGCACTTACGGTTGCTTTTGTCATCATACTGGTTCTGACCAATGCTATCATTCGCCGTAGAAAAGCCGAGAAATCGCTTATCGAAAAACAAAACCATCTGCAAAAAAATTACAGGTTTCAGAAACTCATGGCGGATGTGGTGGCGCTTCTGAACTCAACGAATGATTTCACGAAGGTTACCGATAAAGTGCTGCAACTAATCACAGAGCATTACAAAACCGGAAAAGTTTCATTGTATAATTTTAATGAAGAAGAATCGATTGCCCAGGTAATCGGAACCAATGTTTCATCTGCCGGCAGAGGCATCACCGAACTTAAAGAACAAGACTACCATAAACTTAACCGCATTATTGATGAAGTCAGAAAAAACAATTACTTCGTCTCTTCAGACCTTTCCAACCTAACCGCAGAGGAGCATCAGTTTTATGAGAAGCGGGAAATAGGAGCCATTGCAATTTTCCCGGTAAGGATTGGGAAAAAGCTTTTCGGGATGGCCGGTTTTGCTTATCCTGATCACCACTATTGGGAAAAAAACGAGCTGGAGGAAATTGCTACGATTGTAAGAATGATTGCCAATGCATGGGAGCGAAACATCCAGATGAATAAACACCTGGAAGTGGAGAAAAAGCATGTTAAGGCGATACGCATGGTTGAAAAGTCCTCCCGGCTGGCTTCCGTTGGAGTCATTGCCTCGGGCATTACGCATGAGATCAACCAGCCCTTAAACGCATTACGCGTTACTGTAGACAGTATCAAGTACTGGGATCGAAAAAATGAAGGACAACTTCCCGACATTGTAAGAAATAAACTGGAAACACTGCTTAAAGGTGTGGCTCGCATCGATGAAATCATCAGGCATATGCGGGAATTTTGGGTAGCCCCGCATGCTCGGGATAAGAATAAAGAGGTAGACCTGACCCAAGCGGTAAAAAATGCCCACTCACTGGTGGAAAGACAAATTTTCGATCACGGCATCAAAAGTGTGTTGGATATATCTGATGAGGAAATTATGGTCCATGCCAGCTTTATCCAAATTGAACAGATTATAATCAATTTGGTGGTCAACTCCGTACATGCTCTTGATAATAAGGATGCCAAAGACAAACGTATAATTATTTCAACACGATCAAAAGAGGATTGTGCTGAGATTGCAGTGAGTGATAATGCATCAGGAATTGATCCAAAGCTTGGGGATAAGCTGTTTGATCCGTTTTATTCCACCAAGAAAGGCGATCAGGGAACGGGGTTAGGCCTGGCAATTGTTAAAACGTTCGTGGACCGGCTGAAGGGGAGTGTTGCCTATGAAAACAACAGCCTTGGCGGCGTTACTTTTACCATTACAATTTGTAAAACCAAAAAGAAGGAAGAAAAGTGAAAGTTTTAATCGTTGACGATGACAAGCTCAGTTTGGATTCCATTGCTCAGTTTATCCAGGAGCAGATGAGCTATGATATCGAAACAGCACCTTCGGGAGAAGAGGCTTTGGCAAAATACAAAGCCGGCAGTCCGGATGTGGTGGTAACAGATATGAAGATGCCCGGGAAAAGCGGGATCACGCTGATGAAAGAGATAAAAGCGATGAATGCTGAAACCGAGGTGATCATCATGACAGGATTCGGTGATATGGAATCGTCAATAGAAGCTTTGCGGGCAGGAGCGGCTGATTACCTCTTAAAACCGGTGAATATCGAAGAGTTGGCGATGACCCTTGAGCGGATAGAAAAATACAACCGGCTGAAATCTGAGAATATAAAGCTCCGGGATACAGTCCGCACTACTGATGAACAGTTGAAGGAGGAAGACGCCAAGCTATACTCTCTGCAATCTACTTTGAGGCAGGTCACTCAAACCGGCGGAGTGGGAATATTTTCTTCGGCCATGCAAAATGTAGTTGATTTATCTGCAAAATATCACCAGGAAAGGGATGTGCCGGTTATAATCCAGGGAGATACAGGCACCGGGAAAGAAATTGTAGCCCGACTGTTGCATCATGGAACAGGAAAAGAAAGCGACAGACCTTTTGTGCCTGTAAATTGTGCGGCTATTGCGCCTCAGCTTTTTGAAAGTGAGCTGTTCGGATATGCCGAAGGAGCCTTTACCGGGGCACGAAAAAACGGAGCGGCGGGGAAACTGGAGCTGGCACAAGGCGGAACCATTTTCATGGATGAAATCAGCGAAATGCCTAAGGAGTTTCAGCCTAAACTGTTGCGTGCTTTGCAGGAACGCGAGATTTACCGCGTGGGAGGCAGTAAACCCATTAAGCTTGACGTCCGCTTTGTGTTTGCTACCAATCGCGACCTTAAGAAAATGGTAGACAACGACGAATTCAGGAATGATCTTTATTTCCGTTTAAACCTGGGCCAGATAAAAATCCCGCCACTCAGTGAAAGAAAAGATGAAATTATTCCGCTTGCGCAGATGTTTCTTGAAAAATACGCCATAAAACGAAAAAAGGCTTTTAAATTTATTGATGATGAGGCAAGAAAAGTGTTGCTGGAGTATGATTGGCCCGGAAATGTCAGAGAGCTGCAGAATACCATTGAACGCATCGTTTTGCTATACAATGAAGAATCCGTAAAAGGACATCATTTAAGTTATCTTACCAGGCAGGATATGGAAATCCCTCATCAACCGGGCAATCCTTTGGAGTTGGGCAAGGTAAAACTCCCCGAAAATCACCTTCCTATCGAATATCTGGAGAAGGAAATCGTATCTAAAGCCCTGGAAAAATTCGAGGGAAATAAAACCAAGGTGGCAGAATACCTGGGAATTTCACGCAGCGCATTGAGAAGTCGCCTGAGGAAGCTCTAAATACCGATCCATTTCGCCCACCTGTTCCATTTGGATCGGTACAATTTGAACAAACGGTCCATTTGGAACACCTAATTATCAATCGATTAATGTGATGAATAATTTGGTTGTTTCGATTAAGACACTGTATATCAAACCATAATAATTATATCCGTTTTAAATAACATTTCAGTCTGCCTTTTGGCACTTCTATTGACTGGTATAATGCACTGAAACGAAACAAAAACTACATACTATGAGTGCATTATTAGCTTTTCTACCAATTCTTGTCACCATTATTTTAATGGCAGGCTTTAACTGGCCGGCCAAAAAAGCCTTACCTCTTGCTTTGCTTTTAGCAATAGGCGTTGCATTTTTTCACTGGGATATGACCATCCAGCACGTGCTGGGATATACATTCTTCGGCTTTCTGAAAGCCATCGATATCCTGATTATCATTTTTGGCGCTATCCTGATTCTCAACACGCTGAAACTCTCAGGAGCAATGACTACCATTAACAACGGCTTTAGTGGCATAACCACCGACAGGCGAATCCAGGCCATTATCATCGGGTTTATGTTTGGCGCTTTTATCGAGGGAGCCGCGGGTTTTGGAACACCTGCCGCATTAGCCGGGCCTTTACTGGTGGGTTTAGGCTTTCCTCCCTTAGCTGCCGCGCTGGTAGCCTTAATCTTTAACAGCGTGCCTGTGCCCTTTGGCGCAGTGGGTACGCCGATATTCGGAGCCATGAGCACCCTGGATGCGAACATCGAAACGCTTGGTGTAGCTCCGGATTCGTTCATGATGACGCTCACCCAGTGGATAGCTATTCCTAATGCCATAGCAGGTATTTTTATTCCGCTGTTGGGATTGGCGATTATGACACGTATTTTCGGGAAAAGCAAATCTATAAAACCTGCTCTGGCAGCAGCTCCTTTTGCTATTTTCGCCGGACTTGCGTTTATGATTCCTTACGTACTTATTGCAACTATTTTTGGTCCTGAACTTCCCTCACTGATGGGAGCATTCATTGGACTTGGAATTATCATATTTGCCGCCAAAAGAGGATTTCTTGTTCCTAAAAAGAAGTGGGATTTCCCGGAAGAGAGCACCTGGCCAAAAATTTGGCGTTCCAATATTGATACCGGAAGCACCGGACAAGCAAAAATGTCGCTGTTAAAAGCATGGTCTCCTTATCTTTTGATTGCTGTAATACTTGTGATAACGCGCATTCCTACTTTCGGGATAAAAGAATTCCTTGTAGATCAAACATTAACGTTTCATAATGTAGCGAATATCTCCGGGTTGACTTATGCATTGAAATGGGCTTACCTGCCTGGAACAATCCCGTTTGTGCTGGTAGCGCTGATCACTCATTTTATGCACAAAATGCCTCTGAAAGATGTGAAGAAGGCATGGAAGCTAACCTTTAAACAAATCGGCGGAGCAGCTATCGCCTTGTTTGCTGGAGTGGGAATGGTACAGCTTATGCTTAATTCAGGCGTGAACGGTAATGGCATGGACAGCATGCTTACTGAAATGGCTGAGGCAGCCGCAGGTCTATCCGGGGCGGCATATCCGTTTTTTGCCACGATTATTGGGGCTTTAGGCTCGTTTATGTCAGGATCAGCAACCGTTTCAAACATTCTTTTCATGTCATTCCAGTTTGAAACAGCCACAATTCTGGGATTCTCAGAGGTGCTCATCACTGCTATGCAGGGCATCGGGGCTGGTATCGGAAACATGATTTGTGTGAACAACGTAGTGGCTGTAGCGGCTACCGTGGGATGTATTGGAGCAGAAGGAAAAATTATCCGAACCAATGCGCTGCCCGCTTTTATCTATTATCTGCTGATCACCCTCATTGTGGGCATTTTAATTTATTCCGGTTTTGAACCTTTAATTTCTTAGAACGATGAAAAATTTACCAGAAAAATATCAAAATATATACAACCGGTTTTCCGAACAGATTGATGAATCCAGATTGCTCACCGATCCATTGCAGACGCTGGCTTTTGGAACTGACGCAAGTTTTTACCGGCTTATTCCCAAAATCGTGGTTAAAGCCCGGAACGCGGTAGAGGTATCTTACATTCTTTCAGAATGCGATAAGGCTACAATCCCTGTAACTTTTCGTGCTGCGGGAACCAGTTTATCCGGTCAGGCGATAACTGACTCTGTATTGGTAGTTGCCGGAAATGACTGGAAACAGCATCATATTCTGGATGACGGAAGGAAAATCCGCCTGCAACCCGGCGTTATCGGCGCCCATGCCAATAACGTGCTGAAACCTTATCTCAGGAAAATCGGCCCTGATCCGGCATCCATTAATGCAGCCATGATTGGCGGCATTGCCGCTAATAACGCCAGCGGGATGTGCTGCGGAACCGCCGAAAACTCCTATCAGACCATTGACAGTATGAAGGTAATCCTGAAAGACGGAACCTTGCTGGACACAGGGGATGAAAACAGTAAAAAGGCGTTTGAGCAGTCGCATGGAGATTTGCTGGATGAATTAAAGCAACTTTCTGCAGATATTAAAGCGAATCAAACGCTTTCTGAGCGGATTGCTCACAAATTCAAGATGAAAAATACTACGGGCTATAGTCTGAATGCTTTGATAGATTTTGATGATCCGTTTGAAATTTTGCAGCACCTGATGATCGGTTCGGAGGGAACACTTGGGTTTATTGCTGAGATCACCTACAAAACCGTGGATGATCAGAAGTATAAGGCAAGCTCTTTGATGACCTTTCCGGATATCGAAAAAGCCTGCCGGGCAGTTTCGCGTCTAAAGAGTGAGCCGGTGCTTGCCGTGGAACTCATCGACCGTGCCGGGCTAAAATCTATGGAAAATGCTGACGGGGTGCCGGATTATTTGAAAGACCTGTCTGAAGGAGCTTCTTCCATTCTGGTTGAAACCACCTCCAACGACAGGGAAAAGCTTGATCTGCAGATTGAGCAGATTAAAAAGGCCATTAAAGATATCCCCACAGAAATCCCGATAACGTTTACAGACAAGCCTGCCGAATATGCCAAGCTGTGGAAAATCCGTAAAGGACTGTTCCCTTCTGTGGGAGCCATGCGGGAAACGGGTACGACGGTAATTATCGAAGATGTGGCTTTTCCGGTTCCCAAACTAGCCGAAGCCACCCTCGACCTGCAGGAGCTTTTTTCAAAATATGAATATCATGAAGCCGTTATTTTCGGCCATGCTCTGGAAGGAAATCTGCACTTTGTCTTCAACCAGGATTTTAATGATGAGAAAGAGCTGGAGCGCTACAAGGCGTTTATGGATGAGCTGGCAATCATGGTGACGGAAAAATATGATGGTGCACTAAAAGCAGAGCACGGCACCGGACGGAATATGGCTCCTTTCGTGGAACAGGAATGGGGATCAGATGCTTACGAGATGATGAAGCGGGTGAAGGCCATTTTTGATCCGCAGGATATGCTTAATCCGGGTGTCATTTTGAATAATGATCCGCAGATTCATACCAAGAATCTAAAACCCATGCCCGCGGCTCATGAACTGATTGACAAGTGCACGGAATGTGGATTCTGCGAGCCGGCATGTGTTTCTCATGAGCTTACCATGTCACCGCGTCAGCGGATCACGGTTTACCGGGAGATTCAGCGACTCAAAAAATCCGGTGAACAGCCTCACATTCTGGCTTCGCTGGTCAATGAATACGATTATCAATCGTTGCAGACATGCGCTACCGATGGATTGTGTGCGATAAGCTGTCCGGTGGATATCAATACCGGCGATCTTGTTAAAGATCTCCGTCATGAATCCCACACTTCGCGTGATAAGAAAATGGCGGCTTACCTGGCTCCGCGTATGGATAAGGTTACAATGTATGCCAGATCCGGACTGAATATGGTGAATGCTTTCCATTCGGTTCTGGGCTCCGGAGCAATGGGAGCCATTGCAGGTGGAATGCGTAAATTATCAGGAAATAAGATACCCCAGTGGAATAAATATTTCCCGAAAGGCGCTCCGAAGGTCAGGCCTGAGCCTGTCAGAGAGGAAAATCCCGACAAGGTTGTTTATTTTCCTTCCTGCATTAACCAGTCGATGGGAATTTCAAAAGATTATGATGAAAAAGTACCGCTCACCGAAAAAGTGAAACAACTTCTGAAGAAATCCGGGTTTGAGATCATCTATCCGGAAAACCTGTCCAATCAATGCTGTGGAATGGCTTATTCCAGCAAAGGATTTAAAGAAGAGGGTAAGAAAAAGTCGGATGACCTGGAGCGCGCTCTTTATGAAGCCAGCGAAGGAGGCAAGTATCCGATACTTTGCGATATGAGCCCCTGCCTGTTTACCATGCGCGAAAATATGCAGCCCAGGCTTAAATTGTATGAACCGATAGAATTCACGCTGGAGTATCTGGCTCCGAAACTGCAGTTCCAGCCGGTAGATGAAACGGTAAGCGTTTTTGCCGTATGCAGTGCCAAGAAAATGGGTGTGGATGAAAAACTGGATGAGCTGGCCGGAATGTGTGCCACAAAAGTGGTGAAGCCGGAAACGAATTGCTGCGGATTTGCAGGCGATCGCGGATTTACACACCCCGAGCTAAACGATCATGGTCTTAGGCATCTCAAAGAGCAAATTCCAGAGGAAGTGAAAAACGGATATTCTACCAGCCGCACTTGCGAAATCGGACTTTCGTCACACAGCGATATCTCATACAAATCGATTCTTTATTTGGTAGACAAAGTCACCGTTCCCAGGAAGGAAAAAGCCAATCCCGATAGATTTCGCGATCAAATCTCAGAAACCATAAACCAATGAAATCAACTATGAAATATTTAAGAATAATTATTTTGCTCGTTTTTTTTCCCGGCCTTTTGATAGGCCAGAATGAAAGCAAGTATGACGTAACCATAAGTGGATTTATTTCGTCGGAGAGTATTTTTGATACCCGGCAAACCGTATCAGCGCGTGAAGGAGACGTATTGCTCTTCCCTTCTCCCGTGGATGAAGATGCCAATGGGGCTGACTTGAACGGACAATCCAGTTTCAATATGTTTGGCATCCACAGTCGCTTACGAACCAGGGTAGCCGGCCCGGAGATGCTGGGCGCACAATCCAGTGCGCTGATAGAAACCGATTTTGTGGGAAACTCCAATTCCTTGATGAGCATGATGAGGTTGCGCCATGCCATTTTAAAGCTGGATTGGGCGAAAACCTCTATAATGGCCGGACAATACTGGCATCCGATGTTTGTGGCAAGCTGTTACCCGGAGGTGGCTGCCTGGGGCGGAGGAATCCCTTTTGCGATACTTTCCCGGAACCCGCAGATAAGGTTTGGCTTTGAGCTCTCAGAAAAGTTTTCGGGAAGCCTGATAGCATTAACGCAACGCGACTTTTCCAGTCCCGGCCCGATGGGGACTTCACCCGATTATCTCCGCAATTCAGGGATGCCTGAGTATGACTTGCACCTGGAATACCAAAACGATGGCTGGATACTTGGACTGGTGGCCGGATATAAAGAGATACTACCCAGAAAACAGGACCTGCAGGATTTAAAGCTGGAAGAAACGCTTGGCTCCTGGCAGGGCAACGCCTACATCCGTAAAGACTGGTCGAAACTTACTGCCAAAGTACAGGGGCTTTACGGACAAAACATGTATAATTTTCTGATGATGGGTGGTTATGCCGAGTTTATCAACAACCAAACAGACCGCATCACCTATAGCAACAATGAAACAGCTTCTGTATGGACCGAATGGCTCTATGAAAAAGGCCGTATGACCTACTCCGTTTTTGGTGGGTATTCGCAAAACATGGGATTAACCGACAAGCCGGAAGCAGGAAACGTAGTAAATCTTTACGGAAGGGGTAATAATATAGATTATACCTACCGCATTGCTCCAAGGATTACCCTAAAGGTGGAAAAGTTCCTGATTATGGGTGAAGTGAGTTATAATGCAGCGGCTTATGGAACCACTGAATTTGACGGAGAAGTTGTCGATACTGAAACGGCAGACAATGTGAGGGTTCAGATGCATTTGAAGTATAATTTTTAGAAGTTATTAACCGGACTTTTTAACAACCAAATTTCTATATTTCAGAAGGTGCTCCTGCAAAATGGGGTGCCTTCTTTTTTATTTGCACATTAGATTTTTTTTGAACCAATCACATAACCTAAAACATAAAAGCAATCAGCTTTTCTTCACAATCCACTTTCTGAAACAAACCAACCTACATGTCATCTTGCTGACAGTTTTCAGATCCTGTTCAAAGTATTTTTGAACCAGTTTAAAACGCAAGAAGATTATGAATACAAAAATTGGAATCGGATTACGAAGAGAATTTGTTGATGAACTGATTCAGCAACGGGAGCTACAACCAGATTTTGTAGAGCTTGCTCCGGAAAACTGGATGAAAATGGGCGGTATGTGGGGCAAAAAGCTCAGGCAAGTTACTGAACGGTATCCGGTAACATGTCATGGGCTGTCGCTTTCGCTGGGAAGCCCTGAAGAACTTGATTATGATTTTATAAAAGATTTGAGTGGCTTTTTAAATGAACATAATGTGCAGCTTTTTTCAGAGCATCTAAGCTACACAAAAACCCAAAATGCGCATGTTTATGATTTGCTGCCTATACCTTTCCGCGAAGATGCGGTTAAGCATGTTTCCCAGCGGATTCGTGAAGCCCAGGACTTGCTGGGAAGAAGAATTGCCATTGAGAATGTGTCTTATTACACCGAAGTAGATGCTGAAATGGATGAAGCCGAGTTTATAAAAAGCATCGTAGAAGAAGCAGACTGCGACCTCCTTCTGGATGTAAACAACGTTTATGTAAATGCTTTTAATCATAAGTATGATGCCAAAGAGCATATCCGAAAGCTTCCGCTCCACCGCGTGGCTTATATCCATATGGCAGGACATCATCAGGTAGAACCTGATCTTATCATTGACACGCACGGCGAAGCCATTATTGATCCGGTTTATGAACTGTTTCGGTTTACGGTAAACCGGATGAAGGAAGTGCCGGTGTTGCTGGAGCGCGACTTTAACTTCCCTGAATTGAATGAGTTGCAGCATGAAATGAATAACCTTAGAAAAATCACGGAAAAAGCCTGGAGGACAAATCATGAAATGGTTAAGTGATCATACCGAAAGTTTGCAAAACCGGTTTGCAAAATATTGCAGAACCGGCCAGAATGTGGTTATTCCCGGTACGTCAGGGGAAAGGATGAAGCATTACAGGAGGCTATCCTTTAATGCGGTGAATAATGCGCTGGAGCAGGCCTTTCCTATTACACTGGAGTTTTTAACAGAGCAGGAATGGCTTGATTTGGTAGACGGCTTTTTTGCCAATCATACCAGCACAACACCTTTACTATGGCAAATGCCCTTCGGGTTTTTCAGTTATGTTAATGATAATGACATTTCGCTGAAAGAGACATATCCTTTTTTAGCTGAACTGCTCTATTTTGAATGGCTTGAAATTGAAGTACATACCATGGTGGATGTTGACCTTCCTGAAGGCACAGAAGCTAAAGAAGAAGTTGAAGATACGGATTTCATAGTGTTGAACCCGGAGCATCGCCTGGTGCAAATGCACTACCCTTTGCATCTTACAGCACTCAAAAAAGCTTTACAAAAGCCCGGAACCTATTACGTGTTTATTTACCGGGAACCTGAATCAGGAAACGTGAAGTTTTTAGACCTATCCCCGCTCTATGCATATGCATTCAGCCTCCTTGCAGAGCAACCTTTGACGAAAGAAACGCTTATAAAAGAATGTTCCGAACAGTTTCAGCTTGATCAAAACGGTAAGCTTAAAAAATATCTCAATGAGTTTATCTGTGATATGGTTAAGCAGCAGGCTGTTAGTGGTTTTGTGAGAAAATAAATTAACAACAAAAAATAAAGAAAATGATTAAAAAAGTTCAGTTTTATTTAGAGAAGCTTAATGGGCTTAACGATCT
>CAYXJS010000086.1:0-12294 GCA_964465045.1 uncultured Bacteroidales bacterium
GTTTATCCAACTCACAAACCACGTAAATATCCGGCTGGACTACGGTATAGATTTCCTTATCGGATGTAGCTTTGCCGTTTTTGGGAAGCCGCACGTCTGACGGGGCTGTAAATCCTTTGCAGCCTTTCTTCACAATGAAATTTCCGATAATCCTTGAAAGATTAAAGGAGATTTCCTGGTGCTTTCGCGATGGAGAGGGTGTCATGAGTTTTACAAACCCATTGATGATCTCACGCCGGATATCATCCATCCAGGTAAGATAGTCGGCATAGGTGTATTTTTTCTTGATGTCAATATTCAGTGTTTCCATAACCTGATTCTTTTTCACAAAGTTAATGGAATTCTGCTTTTGCGGCAAGGCTGAATATCTGCAGGATAAAACAGTTTTAAGCCTGTTTAGCTTTCGGTATATTGTTTTCCGATGATGTGCCCATGAGCCGTAGCGTAGATAATACTTCGTGTAGCGCCTGAGCAATCGCCGATAAACTGCAGGTTTTGGAATTTCTGGTTATCGAGTTTGTTGGAGTAGAATTTAATTTCGGGAGCATAAACCAGGTTGTCTGGGCTGGCGATTCCCGGGATTACCTTGTCAAGGTTATCAATAAAATCGATGATACTTTCGATAATGCGCCGCGGATAAGCCAGGTTCACATCGCCCATAATAAACTCGTTGGCAGGCAATGTGGGTTCAACGCGATAGAGGTTTTTCGTTCGTTTGGATTTTTTAAAATGGTTATAGGTCTGCAGGATGACTTTTCCTTTCCCGGCCAGGAGATTCGCCATTTTGGCGATGTACGATCCATATCCTACGGGATCGTTAAAAGGCTCGGTCAGTTTTACTGTGGTCAGGACAGCAAAATTTGTGTTTTGGCTTTTTTCCCGCATTTTGGCGTGGCCGTTTACCGTAACAAAGTCGCCGTAATTTTCGGTAACCACATATCCTGAAGGGTTGTTGCAGAAAGTGCGCACCATGTAACCGGTTTTGCTTTTATATTTGACCTTGAATTCATACATTTCCTTGTTGATTTCATCTACGAGATGGTCCGGTAATTCATAGCGGATTCCAAGATCAACTCTTGTATTATCGAGCACCAGCTCAGGATATTTTGATATCATGCGGTTTACCAACGTGTGGCCGCTGCGCCCTACTGAAACTACCGCACGGTCAAAAACCCTGTTTTCAGAGTTATTTAAAATAACATGGTTGTTTTGCACCTGAACATCAGAAATAGTTGTGTTAAAATGAAAATGAATGTTTTTATGCGACTGAAAATCGTCAAAAATGTTGTACAGCACTTCTTTTAGCTGGTCTGTTCCGATGTGGAAGAATTCCGATGAAACGGGCTGGAATCCAAGCTCATAAAAATGCTTATGCCAACTGCTGTTATTAAATGAATAGCCACGCTCTATATTTTGGGTGTTGGTTTTGTTGATCCAGAAATCCACCAGTTTTCGCTGGAGATCGGTATTGATCTCCATGTCTCCGCCCATATCTTTTGATATGAAAAGCTTACCGTCGGCCCTGATTCCTGAAATGCTGGCAGAGTAAATGTCTTTGCTTTTCTCAAAAACATGAATTTCATGTTTTGTATTCTTTACTTGTTCTATAAAACCCATAGCGGCTGCACCAAATCCTATGACTGCGATTTTCATGATACTGCTGTTTGACGTATTCTATTAACAGGCCAAAGTTAACCAATATCAAAAAATGAGATGAAAATATGCTGTAAAGAGCGTAATTTTGTTGATTGCATAGGGAGGATGTATAATTTTGAAGAGAATATGCGTTATCCAATAAAAGAAAATCCAATGAACAAAAAGCTGAAAGTATTAATGCTTGGTGCTGTAGCGGTTTTTATGCTGAGCTCTTGCGCAAAAGATAAAAACGATACGCCCAATTTGCCGGGGTATAAAATTATAGAGTATGGAGAGGTTTCGCAGAATGTGCAGGAACCTTGTTTTATTAATATTATGTTTCAGGTAACGGATATGCAGGGCGATGGCGTTTCTACCTTGTCAACATCAGACTTTGAAGTATTGGAAAATGACCAGCCTGTTTCTCCTACCGAGTCTGCTATGCAAATCCGTAAACAGGATGTGGTGCCCTATTCGCTAAAAACTGTTTTATTGATAGATAATAGCTTTAGCGTGGGCGATAACCTTGAAGAGATAAAGAGCGCAGCTAAAGATCTGGTGTTAAGTAAACTACCCAATCAGCAGTTTGCTATTTTTGTGTTTAGTGAAAACCCGGACCTGATTCAGGGTTTTACGGATAATACCCAGGAGCTTACCGGCGCCATTGATGAGATTAGTCTGGGAACAGCCTCAACGAATCTGTATGGTTCTGTTATAGAAGCCATAAATGAGTGGGAGGATTTCTATGAAACCGATCAGATTCAACAGGGTTTTCTTGTAGGTTTTACGGATGGAAGTGACACACAGGCTTCATCTACACTTGAGGAAGCATTAGTAGCCCGTGGCGATAAAAAAGTATTCATGGTAGGTATGGGCGATGAGATTGAGCCGGATGTGCTGGAAGATATCGGAAATACCGGATACTATCCTATTGATGATGTTACTGAGCTCACCGATCGCTTTGAGGAGATTCAGGATGAAATGGCCGGTTTTGCCAACAGTTTTTACTGGATGAATTACATGACGCCAAAGCGTGGTAATAACGATCACAATCTGCAGTTGAGCATTAAGGATAACAGCAATACCGGTGACGACAGCTACATTGAAGGAACGTTTAATAGCGCTGGTTTTTATTCTGTTGATCTCGGTGTGTTTGTGAATGCTTCAGAAAGCAATCCTTATGGTGTTGAAGAAATTAACCTGGCTGAAGGAGATACGGTTACCCTTGATGCTATTACTTACCTGGGTCAGAGCGCTCCTTCTTATAACTGGTCTGTTGATGACGAGAATGTGGCCGACTTTATGCAAACATCCGATCCGGGAAGTTATTCAGTACGCTTGTTAGCAAAAGGCAGTAATGGTTCACAAACGGTAGTGCAAGTTGATGATTTGGCGAATAGTTTACAAAAATCACTTACCGTGAATATTGTAGAGAGCTCTGGAACTACAGACGGGCTGGTTGCCTGGTATGGCTTTAGCCAGGGTTCTGTTGAAGATAACTGGGGTAATTTTGACGGAAATAATTACGGCGCGACGCCCGCTGCTGATTTTGAAGGGAATCAAGATGAAGCATTGGAGTTTTATGATTATGCTTATGTGGCTTTTCAACCTTCGCCTTTGGGAAAAGGGAATAAGACAGTGAGCTTTATGTACCGGCCTAACGAAACAGGCCGGCGCCAGGTGATCCTAACCAATACGCCCGGTGGCCAGGCAAGTGATTATGGATTCCAGATTATCCAAACCGCTTCCAATAATCTGTTTTTTAGCATCGGAAATGGCAGTGATGAGGGCTATTACCTTTCAGCGCAAACCAGTTTACAGATGACAGGCAGCGACTGGCATCATGTAGCAATGGTTTTTAACGAGAATGAGTTGAAAGGATATGTTGATGGCGAACTGAGTTGTTCGACAGCTAATCCTCAGGGTAATGAAGCAGCTCCTTCGGCAGAGCTGAGGCTGGGCGGGCCTTTAGAGCCACTCGATACATTCCTCACCGGTATTGTGGATGAGGTAAGGCTTTACGATAAAGCGCTCAGCGAAGCTGAATTACAAGATCTGCAGCCATAAGGCAGCATTACGCACATCTATTTCCCTGGCAAGGTGTGGATGAGGTAATCGAGCACTTTGATGTCTTCCTCCTCAATAGAAAAATCCGCGGAAGCGAAATTTTCGCGGATATGGTTTTTAGAGGTGGCCTTAACAATGGTAGCAAAGCTTTTTTTGGAAATCAGCCAGTTCAAGGCGATTTGGTTAGGTGTTTTGCCGTATTTTACGGCCATGGTTTCCAATACAGGATGACCTGTTTGCAACTCTCCTTTTACAAGAGGCCTCCAGGCCATAACCAAGATATTATTTTCCAGACAATAGGGAATAATGGACTTTTCCATATTGATATTAAAAGCGCCTTCGTTGCGGGTATGCAGGTTGTATTCTATCTGGTTGGTTACGATAGGGTTTTTAGCGTATTTCAGCGCTTCTTCCAATTGTGCAGCATTGTAGTTGCTAACGCCATACCGGCGTATCAGTCTTTTTTTCATCAATTCATCAAGGGCTTTAAAAGTTTCTTTTGCCGGAATATCCGGATTGGGATGATGTACCAGGTATAAGTCGAGATAGTCTGTTTGAAGCCTGTCAAGGCTTTTTTCGCATGCTGCGATTAGGTCTTTGTAGGCCAGGTTTTCTTTTTTTACTTTGCTGGTGAGATATAGTGAGTTGCGAGAGCTGTCCTTAATAGCTTGTGCTACCAGTGTTTCGGTATGACCGTTGCCATACATTTCTGCAGTGTCGATATGGCGAAAGCCGATGGCAATCGCATTTTGGATGGCGCCAATATACTTCTCGTCTTCCGTGTCATCTTTTGACATTCTACCGCCCATCTCCCAGGTTCCAAAACCCAGTGCAGGAATTTCACTTCCGTCTGCCAGCTTTTTGGTTTTCATTTTAGGTCTGTGCTTTGTTTGGTTAAAATCAAGATTATTCTATTTATGCTTTTAATCTGTATGGAAATTCTTTTGATATACTTTGTTTAATTTGATGATGAAGAAGCGGCAGCCGTTGCCGTGGAAACCGCAATCGCAGTCGTAATGGCAGCCTGCATTTCCTGAATGGATTCATTGACTGACGAGGCAATGGCTCCTTCTTTTATCAGATGCTTGGTTCTTTTTTTTGCTTCTCTCCGGTGCCTGCGTGTTGAAAATATATTTCGGTAGGCTCCTGATGCATAGCTTAAAGCGATTAAGTTAGCTTCTTTATCCTCGAAGGTCTTTTTTGAAGGGATGATTTTTTGAAGATGCTGCAATACCTTTTTTTGCTCGCCTGTTTTAGCTACCGGATGTAAGGTGTAGGGAATAAATAAAAACTTCTTCCTTTCCTGTCTCAGGATTCCTTTATCGCGTAGCTGGTTCCGAACCATTTTCTTAATGCGGCTGCCTTTTTGATGGAGCGTAGAAACCCAGGATTTGATTTTGCGGGTTTTACGCGATTTGGATATCTGGCTCAACACTAAGTCCAGCGCTTCATCCTGGATTGGTGATTTATCCTGCAAATAAATATGCTTGTTTTTGATAGTGATTCTGTTTTGTTCTGCCAACTCAAAAAAACATGCGCCAACCAATCCAAAATCCAGATATTGGGCGTTAGATCTTCCGTCATCGGCTTTAACAGATATGAGGTAAAGCATTTCTTTAAGCGAGAGTTCAGGTGTATTCATTATGATTAATGTTTAGGCATGCGTTTAAATTCTTTATTTCTGTCAAACAAGAACCTGTAGGTATGGTGCGTTTTCAGGATTTTGCCTCCCACTTGCTCGGCTACACGCATCATCTTTGGGTTGAAATCACCAATCCAGTTCATCTCCAGATCGGTGTACTGAAATTTTCTTTTGGCGTTTACAAAATCTGCGAAAGCGATGACCAAAGCAGCTTCCACGCCCTTGCCCTGGAATTCAGGGACGACGCCAAAGAGCGTTCCCAGCGCTTTATTAATACCGCCGGTATTTTTATAGTAAAGAAATTTGAGTTTACCCAGCCAGTCGAATTTTCCGTTGACATGCTGCACTATTTGATTTAAATCGGGTAACATTAAGAACATAGCTACCGGTTCATCATTGTAGTAGCCTAACCAAAAAAGCTCAGGGTCGAGGATGGGTTTTAGTTTTTTGATAAGCGCTTTGGCTTGTGGCTGGGTCATCTCGCCGAGCCCTACAAACTTAGCCCATGCTTTGTTAAAAATCTGCCGGATATCTTCAGCATATTTTTCAAAATTATCTTTATCAATGTGTTTGAAATGATAGTTTTTATTCTTTACGATTCGCTTGGCTTTATCCAATACACGTTCATCGAGTCCACTGTAGTTGGGCTCTATTTTCCGGTGGTAGGTGTATTGTTTAAAGTATATCTGGAATCCATAATTTTCAAACAGCTCTTTGTAATATCTCTTGTGATATGGCATCCCATAGTTAGGCGGGTAAAAGCCTTTAACCAGCAGCCCCCAGTTTTCATTCCGGTCGCCAAAATTTATCGGGCCATCCATAGCTTCCATTCCATGCTCTTCGAGCCAGGCTTTTCCGGTGTCAAAAAGAAGGTTGGCGGCTTCCTGGTTGTTAATGCATTCAAAAAAGCCGATCCCACCTGTAGGTTGATCATTTTTCTTGTTGGCGGTTTTGTCGTTGATAAAAGCAGCAATGCGCCCGATTACTTTTTGATTTTCGTCAAGCAGCAGCCAGCGCGTAGCTCTTCCGTGCCTGAAAAACTTATTGCGTTTTTTATCAAATACCTTTCTTATATCATCATCCAGCGGACGTATCCAGTTTTTATCGTCTTTATAGAGTTTCACAGGAAAAAGGATAAAGTCCTTTTCACTGTTTTGATCATTTACTTCTTTAACTGCAAAGTTCATCTTGTTATTTTTAGCTAATGTACGGCGCAATTTAAAAAAATTCTTTTAACTGCATAATGGCTCTGGATTCTGGTTTGATAACACCCTTTTTCGTAATGATGCCCTGTATGTATTTTGCCGGCGTTACATCGAAGGCAGGATTAAGCGCTGCCGAACCCGGGTTTGCATTTCTGATGCGATGAAAAACGCCACTCTTGTCAGGGCCTTCTGACCAAATTACTTCATCAGGGCTGCGGTTTTCAATTTGAATATCAACGCCCGTAGCGCAGTCAAAATCAAAAGTAGAGAGTGGCGCTGCCACATAAAAAGGAATACCAAATTCTTTGGCGGCAATGGCTTTTTCAAGCGTCCCGATTTTGTTAGCCACATCGCCGTTGGCGGCAATGCGATCCGCACCGGTAATCATCATATCAATTTTTCCCTGTGCCATCAGCCAGGCATTGGCGTTGTCAGCAATTATAGCGTGCGGAATATCTTCCTGATACAATTCCCACGCAGTAAGCCGGGCGCCCTGGTTTCGCGGGCGGGTTTCATCGGCGTATACAAACACTTCCTTGCCGGAACGCTGCGCCTCAAAAACCGGTGCCAGGGCGCTGCCATAATCCACAAAAGCCAGCCATCCGGCATTGCAGTGTGTGGCAATATTCATTTTTTGCCGAATCAATGGATTCCCGGCCTCGCCGATTTTTTTCATTTCATCAGCATTGTTTTCTGCTAACTCCTGAGCCCGCTCCACTGCTTTCTCAGCGGATTGCAAGCCGGCATCAAAAACTTCTTTGACCGCATAAAACAGGTTTTGCGCGGTAGGGCGGGTTTTCTCAATCGTATTTTTCGCTTTGCGGATGCGTTGCACATAATCGCTTTGACCTTGAGCTTCAAGACAGGCCTGTGCCATAGCAAATCCTGCTGCTGCACCAATAGCACCAGCCCCGCGAACAATCATGGTTTTGATAGCATGACAGGTTTGCAGATGGTCATCCGATTCAAAAATCTCAAAAGCAAAAGGCAGCTTGTTCTGATGAATCATTTTCACCCGATGGTCTTCCATCCAGATAGTGCGGTAGTGTTTTCCGTTGACTTTCATAAATGCAAAAGTAATAAGAACGAGGGTTTAAAAGGGCAATTCATCATTACTGTTATCAGAGAAACTATCTTCTTGTTTTTCTGAGTCCTCAATGGAATCATTATTCTCTTTTTCGTAACTAATTAGCCAATAATCTCCATTTATTAAATGGTCAATATCTGTAGCATTTTGCTCATAGAATTCTTCTTCCGGAATCCCATCAATTAAATAAATTCTGCGAAATTTCTGTTTTCCACCAACAAAGTATGACTGCTTTATAAACTCTCGTCCTCTTTTATCTTTATGAACCTTTCGTTTTTTCTTCAAATCTCCTAAGTTTAATTTAATAGTTTATGATTAAACTAGCTAACAAACTTGTGAAAATCAGTTCAATCAGTGTCATCAGTGTTCTATTACATTAAGATTATAGCACGCCGATTTAACTGATGATAAAGATTCACACAGATCATGACCTAATAATACCTATAATAAATTGTTATCCAAAATTGAAGCATTAACTTTAATACAACAACCCAAAAATCCACAAAGGAAGTTTATTTTGAGACCTGTAATCTATTTCATCAGAAACGATAAAAGCGTTTTTTATTCCCAGAATCTGCTTTCGGGGTTTTTTTCTACCTCCCACCTCGAATGTATATTTGTTATCCACAGTAAAATCGCCTCTGTCTGCAAAGCTGACTTCATGGCTAACCATGAGCTGACTCAAAAAGAAAGTTTCTCTTAAATTACCTGTATCGGGCGTATTATTTGAGAAGGCATACATTAGGTTGGGGTTTTGTAGAAATAATTTTTCCGGTTTATTCATTTTGGTTAACCCTATGGCATCCTTGTGAAGCATTTTAATGATGTTAGATTTCTCAAGGTAATTTAAAAATTTAAGTAAAGAGTCTCTGGATGTACCTGTTTGTTCTGCCAGTTTAGTGATATTGGGCTGATAAGGAACAATTCCGGCGATAATAGCCAGTAGTTTTTTAATCTTCAGTATCGAATCATAATTAATGTGAAAAATGGAAGGCAAGTCAGAATCAAGAGTCGTATTAAGGATATTAATCAGTTGATTGTAATAAGTTGTAACATTGCTTGAGTCCTTAAAAAATGGATAATAGCCCCACTTTAAGTATTCTTTAAAAACCGGAACCGGAAGAAAATCGCTTGTGAGCGAGCTGATTTGCTGGTTACTTATCGAGAGTAAATCATTGAGTGTATAGGCCGGCAATTCAATATTTCTGTAGAATTTTAAATATTCCCTGAAAGACAGCCCATAAAGGTTATAGACCATTGCTCTGCGACTCAAATCATGCGATCCTTTGTAAATATCAAGTGCTGAAGAACCTGAAAACACCACTTTTACATCGGGAAACTGATCATAAATATTCTTGAGCTCCTGCGACCAATTCTGATATTTATGAACCTCATCAATGAAAATGTATTTTCCGCCATTTCTCCTGAATTCAAAAACAAAATCCAAAAGGTTGGTTTTGGTAAAGTAAAGATCGTCCAGGCTGATGTAAATAGCCTCATCACGGTTATCAATTTCTGATTTCAGGTACTGCATCATTAATGTGGTTTTGCCGCTGCCACGCGCCCCTGAAATCCCTATCAGCCTTAAATTCCAATCAATCACATCCATCAGGTACCTTTTAAAATATAAAGGTGTTTTTTTGATCAATTCATTGGAGATACTGATTAGTCTGTCCATTTCCTTAGCTTTTTATATGGATTTGATTTACTACAATGTCTTATCAAAAAGCAAAATTAATCAATTTAACGAACACATTAGCGAAAAAAACACAAAAAATCACGAATGGAAAAGTCAATTATAGGGTAAAATTGACGAATGCATTCGTGATTTTAGAGAAATCTATTTATGTATCTTTTATTCAGGTCAGAAAGTATACCTGATGGAAAGCGCGACATTGTCGCTCCAGAAACCGTCATAACCAAATAAGTTGATGGCAGGCTTCCAGTCGAGTGACAGATTAACAGGCACTTCTCCAAAAGTGTATTCCATGCCGAGAATACCATCAGCGCCAATCATAGGTCCGTCAAAATCACCTTCATCCCAGGGCC
Organism: uncultured Bacteroidales bacterium; assembly: GCA_964465045.1. Lineage (GTDB taxonomy): Bacteria > Bacteroidota > Bacteroidia > Bacteroidales > JAIPAH01 > JAIPAH01. Next base: position 9,686 of record CAYXJS010000086.1, read on the forward strand.
CGTTTTCATTGTCGTCGTAAAAACCCACATGGGCTCCAAAGCCGTAATACCAGTCCAAACCGGGTGCATTTGAATCTATGGGCTTGGTTATTTCATACAGTCCGGTTACCATAAAACCGTTCCAACGGAAAGAGGCTATACCTTCTAAGTAAGTATTAGAAGAAATCGCCTGTTTGTATGTTACGCCGTTAAATAATCCGCCCCTGATACCGATGGCTTTGTCGTACTGCTGGGCAGCAGCAGATAATGAGAGCAGGGCTGCAAAGCCTAAAATAAGTGCTGTTTTTTTCATTGTTATGATTTTTTGCGTTCTATTATGCAACAACCTGACATCAATTATTGTTCCACGGCGTGATTCAGAAGGTGATTTAATGCAATCCAGCTCATTGTTCCTATGGAAGTGCTTAAGCTTGCTTCGTCAATATCGAAGGTATTGGAATGTAAACTTGAGGCGATTCCCTTTTCTTCGTTCCTAACACCCAGACGGTAAAAGGCGCTGGGCACTTTCTGGGAGTAGTAGGCAAAGTCTTCGGCCGTCATGCGGTAGTCCAGCTCATAAACGTTTTTGGCACCGAGGAAGTCCTTGGCAAATTGGCGGCTTTGCTCTGTCACTTTTTCATCATTGACAACAACAGGATAACCCCTGTCAATCCTTATGCTGCAATCGCCACCCATGCTTTGTGCTATTCCCGTGGCAATATTTCTTATTTTTTGTTGTGCTTCCTGACGCCAGGTTTCATCAAATGTGCGCAGTATTCCTTCCAGGTGCACCTCATCCGGGATGATGTTGGTTTGTCCGTCTGCTATGAATTTTCCGAAAGAAACCACTGTAGGCATACTGGGAAGCGCGTTGCGCGAAACCACTTGCTGCATGGCTGTTATGATATGCGAAGCAATCAGTACGGGGTCAATGTTGCGGTCTGGAATAGCGCCGTGGCCGCCTTTTCCTTTTACCGTAAGGTATAGCTCATCGGTAGACGCCATGTAACGGCCGCTTTTCATGCCTACTGTACCGGCAGGTAATTCGGGGTATACGTGCTGACCAATCATGATATCTACTTTCGGATTTTCCAGCACGCCTTCTTCAATCATCACACTGGCTCCGCCGGGGAGTTCTTCTTCTGAAGGCTGAAAAACCAGTTTAATAGTACCTTCGAATTCATTTTTCAGTGCATTGAGGATTTTGGCTGTTCCAAGCAAGGAAGCCGTATGCGCATCATGTCCGCAGGCATGCATCTTTCCGGGCGATTTGGATACAAAGTCGTGCGTGTTGGCTTCGAGTATCGGGAGCGCATCCATATCAGCCCGCAGGCCAACCACGTAGCTGTCGGGGTTTTTCCCTTTTATAAGCGCTACAATACCGGTTTTTGCAATACCGGTTTTGTGCTCAATGCCAAACTCTGTTAGCTTTTGCGAAACAAACGCGGCTGTCTGGTCTTCCTCAAAAGCCAGTTCAGGGTTTTGATGGATATGCCGGCGGATATCGATGATTTCCTTGTGATATTTTTGTGAAAGTGCTTTTATCTTATTTTTGAGTTGTTCCATGAGATATTTTTTACAAAGGTATGAGTTCAGTTAATAAGTTAATAAGTTTTTAGGTTTGAAATGTGTTTAAGTGTTGATGTGCTTTAGTGTTTAAGTTGGCAGTTGGCAATGAGTCAGTTGGCAATTTCATTTTAGGGGTTCAATATAGTGTTCTTACTATTGGAGTTGCTACATTCATAAAGTATTCAAGTTTATACCTATGGTTTATGAAAATAGTGATGGCTTTTAAGATCAGGTTCAGACTTCAAAAACAGTAGATAAACGGTTGTGTTATATGTAATAAATCGTATTTTTGTTATATGAACTGGAGAAACCATATAGAAATAAATGATCAAGTGCTGAACGGCAAACCTGTTATTAAAGGCACAAGGATTTCAATTGAGCATATTGTAAAACTGCTTGCTTCCGGGTGGTCAGAAAATGAGATACTTGAAAACTATCCACGACTAAGTTCTAAAAGCTTGCAGGCTGTTTTTCAGTATATTCATGAATTTATTAACGATGGTTTAATTTATCAGAATCCGGCTAAAGCATCAGAATGAAATTATTAACCAACGAAAACTTCCCTTTAAAAAGTAATATAGTTCTGGAAGAAAATGGATTTGATGTTCTGTGGATAGGTAGAGACTTTAAAGGATATCATGATCATGAGGTCATGGAATTAGCCATTAGAGAAAAAAGAATGATAATCACTTTTGATAGTGATTATGGAGAGTTGGTTTTCAAACACGGATATCATCCACAAAAGGGAGTTATTTATTTTAGATGGGATTCTTTTCTGCCAGAAGAACCTGGGGAATATCTACTAAATCTACTTTCAGGAAGGATGATTTTTCGACAAACGCTAACAGTTATTACAAAAAATGAAATAAGACAGCGTAAATACTGACATTACCTTTTGCTAATGAGCCTATCATAGTTTTTCAGTATTTCCATTGCCTCATCAAAAAATGCAACCGGTTCATTTTCATGGGCTTCCCTATGAACAATTTTAGAACAGTCTAAACGCACGAGGTTTGCTGTAGTTACAATCCGGATTGTAAGCTCATCTCTGAGGCTGCGGC
>CAYXJS010000087.1:0-5139 GCA_964465045.1 uncultured Bacteroidales bacterium
TGTCTCATAACTTTATGGACAGCCCCTGATTAGCCTGATATTACTGTTTTACACAGAGAGTAAGCGTAATTAATTACGCTTTTTTGTGGAATTTCTTTTCAAAAATGAGTGCTAATAGCAACTCATTTCTTAGTATCAAAAAAGAAAAACCATGAAAAGAATTGTATTATTTATTTTTTCTGTTCTCCTGATAGGGAGTGCAGAACCGGTAATAGCCCAGAGCTCAGTAAATGACGCTCAGAAATTTGCGGATCGCTGTTTAAATAAAGTACGAAACCGCCGCTTCAGAAAGCTTCAGGAAAGTTACCCGCAAGCCATAAAAGACATTGAAAGAATTAAAGCCAATGCCAAGGAAAAAGAGTTTGGTTGGGATGATATTGTAAAATATGCTCCTGACTGGATTGAAATGATGGAAACGTTTGAAAAATTTCCAAATCAACAAGTGAAAAACAAAGGCGATGTCGTTAAGTTTGAGATCACAGACTATAAACCGTTGCTTAAGAAAGCCACGGATAGCGCCGCTACAGAACATTACAATGCCGGTGTGAAAATCATGGATGAGAATGAACGTTATTCTCAGCGCAAAGAAGCCTTTTATCATTTTAACAAATCACGCGATTATTCAGATAAGTACAAAGAGGATATCTATCAGCGCTCAGCTACGATCCATTATGACGAAGGATTAAGAATTTACAACAGTGAAGATAGTTTTGGAAGGAAAAAGTATGCGGAAGAACCATTTAAAAAAGCCCTTGCATGGATTGATCCGTTTAAGGATATCAATGAACTAATGGCAGAATTGTATTACGCCGAAGCTATCCGGCATTTTGAGACATTAAAGTCCGATGATGAAATTGCTGAGTTGTTATTCAAAAATGAAAGCATTTGGGAGGAAGTAGAAGATATAACCAATGAATCCTTTGATTATTTGAAAGAAACAGCAGAGTGGATTCCTGAATATAAAGACTCCGGAGAAAAAGCTAAGGAATTCCGCGAGAAAGCAGCCAGTTGTTTGTACAAAACAGGAAAAAAGCATGAGGAAGTACATGAGTTTGATCATCAGGAGAAAGCTGCGGAATATTACCGGAAAACCAGTGAGTGGGTCTCCGGATACCGCGATGCAGAAGCATTAGCCAATGCTGCAGAGCAACGCAGCCGATTTGATGTGCTGTTCTATCATCAAGGTAGCTTTATCAACCCGTCTAAAGTGGGCTTTGGTTCCTCTAACCGAATTAAAGCTCCGTACGATGAACGTTGGGGTTTGCTTAGTGTTAATCCAACGGAAGACCCTGAATATGCTGTTAGCGAAGTGGGACGTCCGTTTATTGTCGTAGTGCAATCAGAAAAAGGAGAATATAATTATGATAATTCAGAAACACGCGAGCAGAAAGATTTTACCGTTTATATTGCCCGGAAGAAAGAAGACGATGGCTCCATAAAAGAATCTGAGACCGATAAAGCGACCTATGATTTGTATAACATGACCAAAGACAAAGTAAAAGATATCATGTGGGTAAAAAAATATACGGGCACGGCAACGTATGTATATCCTGAAGCGAAAGCCAACGTCACGAATACTATAGCCATATGGGACTTGCGCGACCCAGCAAATCCGGTACTTCTGGATCAGGTGAGCAGCACTTTTGAGGTGTCAGACAAAACCAGCTACATGGAATATGATGGTCACCCCAGAGCTAAGCCGGAATTCAAGAATAAATATGGCGACCTGAAATCGAAAGATGCTTTAATCAGTGAGCTTCACGGAAAAGCATATGAAATAGAAAATGTGTATAAGAATGCCTCCGATGAAATCCAAAAAAGTATTTTGCAAAACGTGAAATATATTCATTTCTAAAGTACTGATAAACATTCTATTTCCGCATTATCAGGTAGTTTTAGCTTTTCTTAAGCCTCCATGTAAAAACCCGGCCGGCGCTTTGCCTGACCGGGTTTTATGATAGTTTTAGAAATGCCCCTGAAACTTTTCCGGGCAATTATCAGACTTTAATAGATGTACAAGTCATCATTGCTGTTATTCAGATAGGTAACATTACCCATATCCATCACGGCATCTCTTGACTCTCTTATGATAATGCCGTAGTTGGCGCTGTTTTCTACCTTCAGATTGGGAGCATTCAGATAGGAGTCATTGATAACCCCAAGGTTACCGGCATCCATATAAATATCAAGGTCTGCACCACCGCCATACTCTATTTTCACATAATCCAGCTCATTTTCAACAGAAGACGATGCGATAAGAATTCCGGCCCAGGCACCCTGTTGTTTGCTTCTTCCGGTAAAAACAATCCAGTCATCGCTGGAGCCGTTTGCTCTTATTTCCTCTCTCACTTTTAGTTTCACATCAGTGCCCATTTCGAAAAGCGCCCCGGCTTGAATGGAAACGCTGTTATCAATATTTACAGAACCTGAGAAATAAAAAGCACCGTTATTGAGGTTACTCCAGGTTTCGTTACCGCTATCTTCGGTGTCGCCACCATACACTTCTACTACACCTCCATTAAAGTTGGTCTGGTTATCAACAAAATCAACTTGTGTAGGGTGGATGAGCATATGCGATTCTGCGTTATCATTAAAGGTACAATTTTCTATGGTGAAATCAGAGCCGTTTCTGCGTGTCTGAATGCCATAACCGGCGCTCCCGGTGAATGAAACATTGCGTAAGTTTATTTTACCCTGGTCTATGGCCATGTTCGCCTTATCAAAATAAATTCCAATATCCGAACTTCCACCATAGCTGATATCTACATGCTCAAAAACATTGTCAACCGATGAAGAACCTATAAAAACACCTTGCCATGAACCAGCTACTTTGCTTGTTCCGGTAAATACAATTTTATTGTTTGATGTACCCATCGCTTTTATCACAGCACCCGATTTAACTACAATTCCGGCATCGGGGCCAAATTCGAACTCAGCACCTTCCTGAATATCAATCTCATGTTCAAAGTCAACATTATTCACTATTTGATATTTTGCCCCATCAAGAGCTGAAATGGTCATGTCGTGAGTAGTCCCTCCGCCAAAGGCCTTTACAAAGCCTTCGTCAAATGTGCTGGCAGCATCTACATAACCAATCTGGCTGATATGAATGTTAGTGTGTTCCGCTTCGTTATCATTGAAAACCATGTTATCCATCGGAAACTCTGCACCTGTACGTCTTGTTTGTATTCCATACTGTCCGCTGTTGGCTATCGTTACATGCGACAGTTGCACTTTAGCCTGGTCTACGGTCAGGGCGGCGGCATCAAAATAGATGCCGGCCTCAGTGCTTCCTGCATAACGTATTTGGGTGTGACTGATTTCGTTTTCAACGGAATTTGAGTAGACGCTGATGCCGCGCCAATAGCCCGTGATTTCTTGTTCTCCGGTTAAAATAATAGGTTGTTCTTCGGTGCCGGCGGCAACCAATACCGAATTATCTGAACTTACGCTTAAGCCGGCATGTTCAACAAACTCTACAGTAACACCGGGCTCAATCGTGAGTTTAGCCCCGGATTCTACATCGATTTCATTCATCACGCGATAAAGCGTTCCGGTTGTCCAGGTTTCATCTGTAGTAATGTCTTCCGTTATTTTTACTACGTCAGAATTGGCTGCAACTGTTACTTCATCCTGGTCGCTTTCGCCCTGGCCATCGCTTGCAGTGAGCGTAACGATGTATTCTCCTCCTACATCCGGAGTAAATGAAGCGTCAACCGAGGTGGCATCCTGAAGCTGAGCATTGCTGGTGCCGGGTTTGCTGCTGAATTGCCACGAATAAGTCAGGCTACCTTCGCTGATGCTGGAGTTACTGCCATCCAGAATGACCTGGTCACCCACATCCACGGTAATATCAGCTCCTGCATCGGCTGTGATAGAGACATCCGTATCCGGATCGGTCTGCTCGTCTTCTTCGCAGGAAGTAAGGAATACCAAACCACCGAATAATATCAGTAAAAAACGGCTGAAAAAATAATTTTTGAAATACTGCATAATGTTTTTTATTTTGCGTTATTAGTTTTGATTAATGATGGAATTGCACGTAATGGCACTTTTCACCATTATATGGTAAGTACGTAAAACAAATAAGAAGGGGTCATCTTTTCTGAAAAAATGCACTATCAATATCTAAAAAGCAGAATGCAATATGCCTAAGACTAAAATAACCATTTATCAGATATTTACCCGCCTTTACGGGAATACGAAAGAGGAAATGACCTTTGATGGCAGCAGAGAAGAAAACGGCTGCGGAAAGTTTTCTGACATCACTGAAAGGGCGCTTTCCGAAATTCAAAAGCTGGGTATTTCGCATGTCTGGTATACCGGAATTATTGAGCACGCGCTGGTGGAAGGTTATCCTGAGAAAGGAATTGCCGACGGAAATCCGATGGTGATAAAAGGAAAAGCCGGATCGCCTTATGCTATTAAAGATTACTATGATGTAAATCCTGATTTAGCAAATAAGCCTAAAAACCGGATAAAGGAGTTTGAAAGCCTTGTTGAAAGAACTCATCAACAGGAAATGAAGGTCCTCATTGATTTTGTACCCAATCACCTGGCGCGCGAGTATCATTCAGATGCAAAGCCTGGCAGCGTCAAAGATTTTGGTGAAGGCGATGACACTTCCATGGCATTTAACCGCGACAACAATTTCTACTACATCCCCGGAAAAGAGCTGCAACTTCCGGAAGAAATCAGAAATAAGTTTCCCGGCCACCGTTATCATGAGTTTCCTGCCAAAGCCACCGGGAATGATCAGTTTACAGAACGCCCGGGCATCAACGACTGGTATGAAACGGTGAAGCTGAATTATGGTGTTGACTACCTTAACGGGAAAGCCGGACACTTCGAAACGGTTCCGGATACCTGGAAAAAAATGGAAGATATCCTGAAATACTGGGCTGGGAAAGGTGTGGATGGCTTCCGCTGCGATATGGCAGAGATGGTGCCAGTGGAGTTTTGGGAGTGGGTCATTGCCCGGATTAAAGCGGAGTTTCCTGACTTGATTTTCATTGCTGAAATCTACAATCCGCAGGCCTATTCAGCCTATGTTAATCGCGGTGGTTTTGATTACCTCTACGACAAAGTAGGGCTTTACGATACCCTGAAAGCCGTGATGCGTGGTGAGCAACCTGCCTC
>CAYXJS010000087.1:5239-9256 GCA_964465045.1 uncultured Bacteroidales bacterium
GAGCATCAGAAATGGATGAATGAAGGCAGGTTTGATGGAGGAAAGCTGGACGAATCTCAAAAAGCTTTGCGAGAGAAATACCGGGAGATAATAAGCCTCTCGCATCATGAAGTCGTTGCTAATGGCGCGTTCTACGACCTGATGTATGCCAATAAGGACAATCCGGATTTTAATACCAAGAAGGTTTATGCTTTTATCCGGTATACAAATAAAGAAAGGGCTTTATTCGTTGCCAACTACTCCGACCACGATTTGGAAGTCAAAGTTAAAATCCCGGAACATGCCCTGGAACTGATGTATCAAAAAAAAGAACATGAGATTGAAGTTCAGTATCACGAAACAGAGAGGAAGCAATTTCCCACGGAAGTGGTGAAAAATGACGGCATTCCTGTGAAAGTTTTCAGGAATAATTATAGGGTTCTGGAACTGGTTTTTTAGAGTTTGAATCAGGTCAGAGGTCAGGTTTTCAATTCTTTCGTAAGGGTATGACAGCGTTTTGAAAAAAATTAATCTATTTGTCCAGCCATTTCTTGAACTCACCGGCGCGTTCAGCGCTGACTACCACATCCTGATCATCGTCGGGGAGAGGTGTAAGGTGCAGTTTAACACGGCTTTTCGACCAGACCACCATCGACTGGATAGCTTCCATGTTGATGATGTATTTCCTGGTGATTGAAATAATTGCTGCTTTTGTTTTCATAATTCTGTTTTTTTATTGATGAATGAATAATTAATTTGATGAAGCAAAAGCAGATGGCCTGGTTACCAACCGAAAACAAAAGACGACGAATCGGAATATGATGCTGACGAACCGGAATTTTCTGAGGATAAGGCAGGTTTTTAAACGGCATAGTGCTTCTACGATTATCTGTCAAAGAGAATTTTATTAACTTAGCAAAAAAGAATTTAATGAAGCACAGCGCAAAACATATTGAAAAAAAGCTCACTGAGTTTTTGTCAAATGAACCGGAAATCATTGCTGTGTACTTATATGGTTCTTTTGCTAAAAATACTTCCACACCCCTGAGCGATATTGACATTGCCATTTTAACAAATGAAGAATTCAATAATTGCACACTTAGGCTGGATTATGAATTAGCATTGGAGCAAAAGATTTCGGAACAAATTGTGGGAGAAAAAATTGAGGTTAGATTACTGAATAATGCGCCGACAATAATTCAAGGCAAAATAATAACTGAAGGAAGGCTATTGTTTTCAAATAATGATAAAAAAATCAGAGATTTTGAAGAAAATGTAATCATGCATTATCTCGATTTTAAAGTTGTGTATGATGAAATATTAGAAAAGAGCTACAATCAACTCATTCATGGTCGATAAAAATAAAATCAGCACTCTTCTGTCTGAATTCAATAAATTTTTAAATGAGCTCGAAGAAATAAAAAAGCTCAGTGAGGAACAATATTTTTCAGATAGAAAGAATATATACAGTTTGAGGTATTTATTTCAGGTGACTATAGAGACTTGCATCAATATTTCCAATCATATAATTTCCAGTTATAGACTTGGCGTACCTAATGAATATGCTGATATTTTCAGAATTTTGAATAAAGAAGAAATCATTACTGAATCAAGCAAAAAACAGCTGATACAAATGACTCGCTTCAGAAACAGGCTAGTACATGTTTACTGGGACATTGATGATGAAATGATTTTTAAATATCTCAAGGAGCATTTAGATGATTTCTACACATTCAAGAAACAAATTATCAATTATTTAAAAGAAAAGCAGTAAGTTTACAGAAAGACAATCGAATCCGAAATTTTTACCCTGTTGACATATTCATAGCCCATCGGGGCGGAATCCAGAATAGAAAGGCCTCCCCGATTTCCGGAGCAAGCCTGGTTTTTTCACCACTTCAAAGCATATTCTGCCCCGAAACGTATCCATCGTCCTGGTTGCGGGATGTTACCATGGTCATAATAGGTTTTGTCCAGCAGGTTTGATGCTTCGGCATAGATTTTCCAATCGGACTTGTGCCACGTAAGACGGGCATCCACTAACCAGAAGGGTTTGTAGGGTGTTTCTTTTCCATAGGAGCCATCTGAATATTTTACAAAGCCTCCGGCGCGGTCCTGGTAGGTTATCCCCCAATTGGCATGAAGGTTTCCGGCTAGTTCATGCTGCAAGCTAAGGGCTAGTTTATGTTTCAGGTTATCCAGCACGTATTGAGAAATTAAGTCGCCGGCCGCTTTTTCGAGCTCAGTGTAGGAATAAGCTATCTGAACTTTCGATACGGGCAATGCTTCGATAACGGTTTGTGGACGGAACTCCCATGACAACTCCAACCCGGTGGCATTTACTTCGACCAGATTCTGCGGTTGCCATTTGTCCTCTTTATTCTCTTTCACCCAATCAATAATATTTTTTCCGTTGCGGCGAAATACAGCCAGTTGAACCCGCTGCGCCGATCCGGTGTACTTCAAGCCTCCTTCAACAGTATTGGACTCTTCCGGTTTCAGATCGGGGTTGCCGATGTTGGTCGGGCCGCTGTAGTATAGGTCTGTAAAAGTAGGCAGTCGCATCGCCTCATTGTAGGAACCGAAAACCCTAAAACCGCCAAAAACTTGGTAGCTGGCCTCCAGTCCGGGATAAACCTGTAGGTCTTTTACCTCCGAATAACGGGTTATCATTACTCCAGTAGCCAGGTGAAGCCCTTTCCAGTCAAACGAATATTCGGCATTCAGGCTCGTGGTATTGCGACTGTCCTCCTTGATAAAAACAGCATCTTCGCCCGGTACATCGACCGTTTCGCCCATCTCTTTGCCCAATACGTTGCTGAAGATATGCTCATTGCGGTAATCCAGTCCGAAGGCCAGTTGACCGATGCCTGCAATGGCTGAACCGCTGACATTAGCGCCCCAGACGTCGGTCAGGTGATGGTTATGTACATCATACCAGTCAGGCGCATCATCCCTGAACAGCTCAAAACGGTCCTGATGCCTTCGATAGTAGACGACCGGACGCATTGTAAAGCTGTCTTTCTTGTAGGTGTATCGCACACTTCCAAAACCCGTTTTGGTGGCTTCGTACTGGTTGGGGAAGGCAGGCGTGTAAAAACTGTTTGCACCAAAGCCTTTGGTTTCCCATCCGCCCTGAAAATTCAATTCGCCCGCCAGAGCATTTGTCCGGCCATGATAAAAAACGTTGGTATTCTTAAAATCGGTATTATTAAGTTCTTGGTTCTGAAGGTATCCATCCGACTTTTTATGAGAAGCAGAAACAAAATGCCGGAATTTACCTGTTTGAAAATGGGTTGAGGCATTGCCGTTCAAAAAGCCATTCTCCCCTCCGGAGAAAGAAAATTTAGCTTCCTGTTCTTTTGAAACATTTGTTATGATATTAATCGCCCCGTTAAAGGCATTGACTCCAAAAACCCTTGAGGCGGGTCCTTGAAGGATTTCAATGCGATGTACAGAGGAAAGGTCGAGTGGAAGGTTGAGGTTGTGGTGGCCGGTCTGGGGGTCGGTCATGTTGACGCCATTGAGCAGCACCAGTGTTTGGTCAAAAGTCCCGCCGCGCATGGCGATATCGGCCTGCACGCCGTGATTGCCCCGCTGGCGGATATCCAGGTTCAGGACATATTCAAGCAGGCCGGTGATATCCTGAACCGGCGCCGATTCGATCTCCTCCTTGTCCAGCAACGTCACAACGCGCGCCAGTCGAGAATAAAGCACGGGCGTTCGTTCTCCTGTTATCACGACCTCATCCATCTCGTAAGTTTTCGATATATCGGCGGTATCAGCCTGTGCCTGGATGGTTTTTACCTCAAAAACAAAAGAAAAAGCCAGGACCATGGTAGCTATGGCTACTTGCTTTCCTAAAGATTTAAATGCTCCGTATTTTGTACGACTCCATTTCCTGAATACAAAAGGAAGCTTGTTTTGCGTGGATATGTATCTCTGCAAAATCGTATTTTATTTGGTTTTCTTTTATTGGGATTTCAGATAAATGCTTTTGTGGATTTTGTCTTAACTTGGTTATGTTCTTTAATCAGG
>CAYXJS010000087.1:9356-11888 GCA_964465045.1 uncultured Bacteroidales bacterium
TCAGATAAATGCTTTTGTGGATTTTGTCTTAACTTGGTTATGTTCTTTAATCAGGCTTTCTGTTTTTTAAAATGGCAAAAGAGACATCCCTTGCTTTTGTAATTCGCATTGAAAGATCAAAAAATTAAAAAAGCGAAATTACCAATTTCGCTTATCTTAGTATTTGTAGCCCCGCCAGGGCTCCCCGCCCGTACCGAATCCCGAGGGTTCGGGATTCGGGCGGGGAACCTGGATCTAAGGTTTAGGAAACACTAATTCTTTTGTAGCCCCGCCAGGACTCGAACCTGGATCTAAGGTTTAGGAAACCTCTATTCTATCCCTTGAACTACGGGGCCAAAAGGCCGCGCAAAATTCCGAAAAATCCTGCGCTAATGCAAATATCTTTCTTAATGGATTTCAGAACCGTTGTGCAACTTACTGTCTGGTTCAATAAAGCTTAGCTTGCCTTCTGAATCCTCTGCCATCAGAATCATACCCTGCGACTCGATACCTCTGAGTTTTTTCGGCTCCAGATTTACCAGGATGCTCACCTGCTTTCCGATAATATCTTCTGCCTTGTAGTGTTCAGCAATACCCGAGACAACCGTACGCTGGTCAATTCCTGTGTCTACCTTTAGTTTAAGCAGTTTCTTGGTTTTTGGCACCTTCTCAGCCTCCAGGATAGTTCCTACCCGGATATCCATCTTTATAAAATCTTCAAACCCGATGTTATCCTTAGCCTCTGAAACAGAAACCTCTGTCTTTTCGTTGGCCTTGCGTGCCTCAATCAGTTTGTTTTTCTGGGCTTCCACAACTTTGTCTTCTACTTTTTCAAACAGGAACTCCGGCTTGTTAAACTGGTGTCCTTCCGGTATCAAATCCAAACGCCCCGTATCTTTCCAGTTTACTTCCGGGATGTTCAGCATTTTTCTGAGTTTAACGGCAGTAAACGGAATGAAAGGCTCTGCCAGGGTGCTCAGGTTGGCGCATATTTGCAGCGACAGATTCATGATGGTTTTTACCCGCTCAGGATCGGTTTTTTGTAATTTCCAGGGCTCATTATCCGTAAGATATTTATTGCCCAGCCTTGCCAGCGCCATCATTTCATTAAGCGCATCGCGGAAGCGGTATTTTTCAATTTTGTCGGTAATCCTCTCCGGGAAGTGTTTTACAGTTTCTGAGATCTGTTTATCTTCTTCGGTATATGTGCCTGGCTCCGGCATTTTGCCTTCATAATATTTTTGAGTCAGCACCATCGATCGATTGACAAAGTTCCCTAAAATGGCTAACAACTCATGATTGTTCCGCGCCTGGTAGTCTTTCCAGGTAAAATCATTATCCTTGGCCTCGGGAGCATTGGCTGTTAAAACATACCGTAAAGCATCCTGTTTGCCCGGAAATTCCTGAAGGTATTCGTGCAACCACACAGCCCAGTTGCGCGAAGTGGAAATTTTATCATTTTCGAGGTTCAGAAACTCGTTGGCCGGAACGTTATCCGGAAGAATGTAACTGCCTTCGGCCTTAAGCATGGCAGGGAAAATGATGCAATGGAACACAATATTGTCTTTCCCGATAAAGTGGACCAGTTTTGTTTCCTCGTCCTTCCAGTAAGGCTCCCAATCAATATTCCTTTCCTGAGCCCATTCTTTGGTTGCTGAAATATATCCAATAGGAGCATCAAACCAAACATACAGCACTTTCCCCTCAGCTCCGGCGCCTTCCACGGGCACTTTCACACCCCAGTCAAGGTCGCGGGTAACGGCGCGGGGCTTAAGGCCGGTATCTATCCAGGATTTTACCTGGCCGTAAACATTGCTTTTCCAGTCATCTTTATGACCTTCCAGAATCCACTTGGTAAGCCAGCCTTCATATTGATCCAGGGGTAAATACCAGTGTTTGGTTTTGCGTAACTCCGGCTTGTTTCCGCTGATAACCGAAACCGGGTTAATCAATTCCCTCGGACTCAACGAGGTTCCACAGCTCTCACACTGATCACCATACGCTTTGTCATAATTACAATGCGGACAAGTACCCGTAATATAGCGGTCGGCCAAAAACTGCTTTTGCTCAGCGTCGTAATAATTTTCTTCTTCTTTCTCGATGAATTTGTTGTCGTTATAGAGCTTTTTAAAGAACTCGGAGGCTGTTTCATGATGGATTTTGTTGGATGTTCTGGAGTAAACATCGAAAGATACTCCCAGCTTCTCAAAAGACGTTTTGTTGATTTCGTGGTAGCGGTCGACAATTTGCTGAGGTGTTACGCCTTCTTTTTTTGCTTTCAGTGTAATGGGAACACCATGTTCATCGGAGCCACAAATAAAAGCAACATCTTTCCCTTTTAATCGCAAATATCTTGCATATATGTCGGCAGGCACATAAACCCCGGCCAGATGCCCAATATGCAGCGGACCATTAGCATAAGGCAAAGCTGCCGTTACCGTATATCTTTTAGGTTGTTTCTTTTCCATCATGATTAATTTTTAGCTTCTGTTATTCAGCGGGGCAAAGGTAAGAATTTGTAAGGATAATGTTTGGCGGAATTATATGAGAAGT
>CAYXJS010000088.1:0-11791 GCA_964465045.1 uncultured Bacteroidales bacterium
CTTTGATGGGAGATAAACGCATCGTCATCAAAAACGGCGGTATCGATAAAATCATTGAAACATCCCCCGAAGAAAAAGGCTTTCTGAAAGAACTGGAAAAAATGGACAACACGGTGCAACTCATGCGAAAGAGACTTCGTAATGGAGAAAGTTTGACAAGCCTGAAATGAGTAATAATTGCCAATAGTTTAACATGATAAGGATTAACGATTCAACGAATCACAAATAAACGAACGACATGTCACACGAAGGATGCACAGGAAGTTTTGAGAACGGACAACAGATATTGCAAAAAGTACGGATGATGGGGTTTGCTATGCAGTTTCTCCCCGTTCCGGTAGAGAAGGAATGCGAATGCGGCGAAAGTTTCGAGATGGTAACTTTCGAAAGCGAATGCCCGCACTGCGGAATGCTTTATGCCGTAACGCCATGCCATGCCCATGATCCGGATAGCATCATGGCAGCGGGGAAGATTGATTGAACCTCTGCTCCCTGATATTGTAAATAGCAATTTAAAATCATCAGTTTTTCGCAATTCTAATCCATCAGTTTTTCACAAGGTTAAACCCGCAATTCTGTTTGGTTTGTTTTGTTCTTGCTTCCATTGTTCCGCTACGCTCCACAATGGAAGCAATTTCGGGTGAAGGCTTAGCGCCAGATGCTTTTTCAAAATCAAACGTCTTGGATTTCCGACTAAGTCCCAAGTGTTCAGAAGCCGTTAAGGACGGAAATGCATTTTTCATAATTCGTTAGAGTCTAAAATTGATCAACCTGGTTAAGAATCTAAATTTAAGCCATATCAAACTGATATTTAAAAAGTATAGAGAAATAACTATACCAACTCAATAATAATTTTATAGTACGCACTTTTTAATTTAGAAGCATTATAAATTTCAGAACTGTTACATTGTAGTATATTGATTATGTGATTTTTATTTCTATACCTAAATCTTCCCCTAAAAAAAGTTTGAGTGAATAGTATATTTAAGTATATTAGTACCGTTTTAATTTAATAGAAATAATCTTGAATTTGATTTAAAGATGAATCTACATCAAATAATTGCATCAGTTTTAAAATTTGAGCAAAAAAACTGTAAGAGAGTTTTTGGTATAATTAGAATATAAGCAATGATATAATAGCAAAAGTGTACTGAAAATTTATTAGATAAATATAGCTATTCTTCAAAAATAAATACACAGCCGATGAAACTAAAAGGATCACCAAAACAAGGATTAACAGGTACAACCCTGGGGTTTTTCTTCGGGTTTGCTGCCGTTTCACTTTATGGCCCTACCGCCGTAAAATTCAAAGAAGCTATGGAATTGACTCCGGCCATGCTGGGATGGTTGGTAGCTATCCCCTCTCTCTCAGGATCATTACTCCGCATCCCTTTCGGAGCCTGGGTAGATACAACAGGAGGAAAAAAGCCATTTTTTATCCTTATGCTTCTGTCTGTAATAGGACTCGGCGGAGTTACCTTGCTGCTGAATACCTCCTACCCCGACGGTATGGAAGGCACCTACGGTCTTGTACTCTTTTTCGGGTTCTTAAGCGGATGCGGTATAGCCACTTTTTCGGTGGGTATCGGCCAGACCTCTTACTGGTTCCCGCAAAAAAAGCAGGGCATGGCTTTGGGCACCTACGCCGGGCTGGGAAATCTTGCTCCAGGATTATTCTCTCTTATATTACCTATTTATCTTGAGCATTATGGTTTTATCTCTGCTTATTTTGCCTGGTTCCTGTTTTTACTTATTGGCACCATTATTTTCGGCATCATCGGCTACAATGCCTACTATTTCCAATACCGGAGAGCGGGCTTAAGCATTGAAGAGTCAAAAAGCAATGCCAAGGAAAAAGGACAGGAAATCTTCCCGTCGGGGGGTGTTAAAGACAGCCTGGTGAATTCTGCCAAAATCAAAAATACCTGGGCACTGGTGGCGCTCTATTTCACAACTTTCGGGGGATTCATAGCCCTGACAGCCTGGTTCCCTACTTACTGGAGCGAGTATCAAGCATTTACTCCCGTTAAAGCGGGGATATTCACCGCCATATTTTCACTGCTGGCATCAGGCATACGGGTGCCCGGTGGTTCTGTTGCAGACAAACTGGGAGGCGAGCGCGTAGCGATGGCCGCCATGTTACTGGTATTTCTGGCAAGTGTAAGTATGTTTTTTGCCGAGGCAACTTCAATAGGCCTGATTTCAGCTATTGTACTGGCTGCCGGAATGGGGCTAAATAATGCCGCCGTATTCAAGCTGGTACCTGTTTATGTTCCTAAAGCTATCGGAGGAGCCGCCGGATGGATTGGAGGTCTGGGAGCCTTCGGAGGGTTTGCCATACCACCCATCATGGGCGCCATTGCCAATTCATACGGCAAAGCAGGATATGCTAAAGGCTTTATTGTATTTGCCATTCTGGGTCTTATCAACTTACTTATTATCTACATGCTGATTAAAAACAAAAAAGAATAGTTCAATGAGTATACAACCAGGACATATAGCCGATACTAGAAATACAATCGATTGCATCAAATGTCGCAATCTCAATTGCCTTATCAAAAAAGGGATACCGGAAAAGCAATTGCCGGTGATATCGAAGATGAAGAAACTTTATGAGATAAAGAAAGGACATAAAGCCTTTGCAGCAGGACAGCTTGCTGAAGGGCTCTTCTTCATTCAGAAAGGAAAGATGAAAATTAATTACAGACGCAAGGAGGCAAAGCAGTTGATCCGGTTGGCCGGCAATGGTGACATAGTAGGACATCGCGGTATCAGCCAGCAGATGATTTACCCTATTGATGCGGTGGCATTAGAAAGAAGCCTGCTATGCTTCTTCCCCATAGAATCCTTTCTCAGGATACGATCAGAGAATAAGGACTTTGATTTCCAGACAATGATGTTCTTTGCTGATGAGTTAAAACGTTCGGAAGAGGAAGCCTATAACCTTAGTAAAAAAGACTATATAGAAAAGACAGCTTATAGTTTTCTTAAGTTTCTGCAGGCTTTTGGTGTAGATGAAAACCACAGCCTGAAATATTCGCCCAAAGCTACTGAGCTTTCAGAAAATGTTAATCTCGATCAGGAAAATATTAAAAACGGGATCAATTTGTTGATTGAAAAAGGCATAATTGACTCAAAAAGAAGTAACTTTATAATTAAGAATGCCATGGCACTTGAGAGTATTGCCGGAAATTCAGACTTTCTTAAATATGTTAACGAATAATACCAGAGATATGAGTCTTTTGAATAAACTGCTATATTTTAGTAACAAAGTAACCAAAACCCCCGACAAACATATCACCACTACTGATGAAGATCGCCGTTGGGAGGGATTTTACAGAAACCGCTGGCAACACGACAAAGTAGTGCGTTCTACCCACGGGGTTAATTGCACTGGTTCATGTTCCTGGAAAATTTATGTGAAAAACGGCCTGGTAACCTGGGAAATTCAGCAGACCGACTATCCTGAAACCCGGCCGGGCATGCCTAATCATGAACCGCGGGGATGCCCGAGAGGCGCCAGCTACTCCTGGTACCTATACAGCGCTAACCGAGTGAAACACCCGATGATCAGGGCCACGTTGGTAAAAGCTTATCGCGATGCCCGAAAAATCTCCCATGATCCGGTGGAAGCCTGGCAGAAAGTCATGGAGGACAAAGAAGTTTCCAAAAAATATAAGGCTGAAAGAGGGTTAGGCGGTTTTATCCGAATTGACTGGGATGAAGTAAACGAAATCATTGCCGCCTCTAATATCTACACCATCAAAAAATATGGACCGGATCGCATTGCGGGCTTCACTCCCATCCCGGCAATGTCAATGGTTAGTTATGCTGCCGGCACACGTTATCTCAGCTTGTTGGGAGGCACCGTGCTCAGTTTCTACGATTTTTACTGCGACCTCCCTCCTGCCTCCCCGCAAACCTGGGGAGAACAAACCGACGTTCCTGAAAGTGCCGACTGGTATAACTCTTCTTTTCTGATGCTGTGGGGCTCTAATGTTCCCCTCACCAGAACACCAGACGCTCCGTTTTACACCCAGGTGCGCTACAAAGGGACTAAAACCATTAACATTTCACCTGATTTCAACGATGCCGCCAAATTCTCTGACCTGTGGATGAAGCCTAAGCAAGGCACTGACGCAGCCCTGGGCATGGCCATGGGACATGTGATTCTGAAAGAATTCTTCCTCAACAAGAAAACACCCTATTTTGATGATTATGTAAAAAGATACAGTGATCTGCCATTTCTTGTAAAAATAGAAAAGAAAAATGATCGCTATGTGCCTGGACAGGTTATTCGCGCTAATGATTTTAAAAAGAATTTAAATATTGGGGATAGTCCTGACTGGAAGCCGGTTTTGTTTGATGAAACCTCTTCAGATTTTGCCGTACCCAACGGAACAATCGGCTCAAGATGGGATAAAAGTAAACAATGGAACCTGGAGTTAAAGGACGTCCGCAACGGCAATGAAATCAGTCCAAAGCTTTCGATGCTCAATGTTCACGACGAAACCGCCGAAGTAGCTTTTCCTTATTTTGGTGGAGATACATACAAACACAGTCATTTTAACTCTACGGCTCATGAAGATATCATTTATCGCAAAATCCCGGTTAAAAAAGCTAAAGGAAAGGAAGGCGAGTTCTATTACTGTACGGTTTTTGACTTACTGGTTGCTAATTATGGCCTTGACCGCGGATTGGAAGATAAAAATGCCGCTCAGAATTTTGACGAAGACAAGCCTTATACACCGGCCTGGCAGGAGAAAATTACCGGAGTACCCCGCGGACAGGTGATTTCCACGGCCCTGCAATTTGCCGATAATGCAGCAAAAACCCAAGGTAAATCCATGATTATCATCGGAGCCGGCGTTAACCACTGGTTCCATACAGATATGATCTACCGCAGCGCTATCAATATGCTGGTGCTTTGCGGATGTGTAGGACAATCCGGTGGAGGCTGGGCACATTACGTTGGGCAGGAAAAAGTGCGGCCCCAAACCGGATGGCTGCCCCTGGCCTTTGCTCTCGACTGGAACCGCCCGCCACGGCAGATGAATACTACTTCTTTCTTCTATATGCACACCGACCAATGGCGTTACGAGAAGGTGGGGCTATCAGAATTGATTTCTCCTTTAGCCGATAAAAAACAATGGGCAGATAAATCGATGATCGATTGCAATGTAAAAGCTGAACGTATGGGCTGGTTGCCCTCCTCACCGCAGTTAAGCGAGAATCCACTGAGCCTTGCCAAAGAAGCTGAAAAAGCAGGGAAAGAGCCGTCAGATTATATCACAGAAAAGCTGAAAAGCAGAGAGATCACTATTGCCAGCGAAGACCCGGATAACCCGAAGAACTTTCCAAGAAACCTGTTTGTCTGGCGATCCAACCTGTTAGGTTCCAGCGCAAAAGGGATGGAGTATTTTATGAAGCATCTTCTGGGCACACAGCATAGCGTTTTAGGGCCCGATTTAAAAGAGAGCGGCGATCAGGTTCCGTCAGAGATCAAATGGCATAAAAAAGCTCCGGAAGGGAAGCTCGACCTACTGGTTACCCTCGATTACCGGATGTCTACCACCGCTCTGCATTCCGACATAGTGCTGCCCGCTGCTTCATGGTACGAAAAAAACGACCTGAGCACATCCGATATGCATCCCTTTATCCACCCTTTCACCAAAGCCGTGGATCCGGTATGGGGCTCGCGATCTGACTGGGACATCTTTAAAGGGCTGGCCCGGAAATTTGCACAGATCGTGCCCGGACATTTGGGAAAAGAAAAAGATATCGTCCTGCTTCCGCTACAACACGATTCGCCAATGGAGACACCCGACACACCCGTGGCAGAAGACTGGAAAGAGAGTAAACAACCACTGCAACCGGGCAAAAACATGTCTAAAATTGTTCCGGTTGAACGCAATTACCCGGAAACTTATAACCGGTTTACCTCCTTAGGTCCTCTGATGGAGACAATTGGCAATGGCGCGAAAGGTATCAGCTGGAACACTTCCGAAGAAGTGGAGCTACTCAAAAAGCTTAATCACACGAACGCTACCGAAGGAGAATCGAACGGACTCCCGAATATCCTGAGCGACATCGACGCAGCTGAAACGATCCTCTCCCTTGCCCCTGAAACCAATGGTCATGTCGCTGTAAAAGCCTGGGAGGCTCTCGGAAAAACAACGGGAATCGATCATACTCATCTGGCAGCAGGAAGGGCAGAAGAGAAAATACGTTTCAAAGATCTCCTCTCCCAGCCCCGAAAAATCATCACCTCACCCATTTGGAGCGGTATTGACTCTGAAGAAGTATCATATAATGCCGGATATACCAATGTGCATGAGCTGATCCCATGGCGAACCCTGACAGGGAGACAAACGCTTTATCAAGACCATCCGTGGATGCAGGCGTTCGGCGAAGGCCTGGTGAGTTACAAGCCTCCTATCAATACGAGGTCTGTACAGCATATCGCCGACAAAACAGGAAAAGAAGGGGAATATCTCATCATTAATATGATGACGCCGCATAATAAATGGACGATCCACTCTTCCTGGTCAGATAACCTGATGATGCTTACGCTTGGACGGGGTGGCCCGGTGGTTTGGATGAGCGAGAAAGATGCTGCCAAAATTAATCTTCAAGACAATGATTGGGTAGAGGTCTTCAACAGCAACGGTGCTTCGGCAGCTCGTTTGATTGTTTCACAACGCATCCCGGAAGGTGCACTGATAATGTACCACAACCAGGAGCGGACGGTGAATATGCCCGTCAACCAGGTGACCGGCCACCGCGGCGGCGTGCACAATTCAGTGGAACGCCTCAGTCTTAAACCTACTCATATGATTGGGGGCTATGCACAACTGAGCTATGGCTTCAACTATTATGGCACCATCGGATCGAACCGCGACGAGTTTGTGGTAGTCAAAAAGATGGATAAAATTGAATGGAAAGATGAACCTATTGAAGAAACAGAAAACAAATAGACTATGCAGATACGTGCACAAATAGGAATGGTCCTCAACCTCGATAAATGCATCGGGTGCCACACCTGCTCAGTAACATGCAAGAATGTATGGACATCGCGCAAGGGAATGGAGTATGCCTGGTTTAACAATGTGGAGACCAAGCCCGGCATCGGATATCCTGATGATTGGGAAAACCAAAGCCGGTGGCAGGGCGGATGGGAGCTGAAAAAGAGAGAACTCAGACCAAAAATGGGCAATAAAGCCGTGATTGTAAAAAATATCTTTGCCAATCCGAATATGCCCAAACTCGACGACTACTATGAGCCGTTTACCTTTAACTATTCAATATTGCATCAAAGCTCCAGGTTCAAAACACCTCCGTCGGCACGCCCCTACTCCATGATTACCGGCAAACGTATGGATAAGATAGAGAAAGGCCCCAACTGGGAAGATAATCTTGGAGGGAGTTATGAAAAAAGAAGCCGGGAGCAGAACTTCGAAGAAGTGCAAAAGGAGATTTACGGAGCATTCGAAAATTCTTTTATGATGTACCTGCCGCGCTTGTGCGAGCACTGCATCAATCCTACATGTGTGGCAGCGTGCCCCTCAGGAGCTATCTACAAACGTGAAGAAGACGGCATTGTGCTGATTGATCAGGATCGCTGCCGCGGATGGCGGCAATGCGTGAGCGCCTGCCCGTATAAAAAAATCTACTTTAACTGGGAAACGAAGAAATCAGAGAAATGCACCTTTTGTTATCCGAAGATTGAAGCGGGCGAGCCCACTATCTGTTCCGAATCGTGTGTTGGACGCATACGCTATATTGGAGTGATGCTGTACGATGCAGAGAAAGTAAAGGAAGCCGCCTCCAAGGAAAACGAGCAGGACCTCTATCAGGCACACCTCGATGTTTTCCTTGATCCGCATGACACAGAGATTATCAAAGAGGCTCGTAAGCAAGGCATTCCCGAGAATTTCCTTGAGGCGGCTAAAGAATCGCCGGTATATAAAATGGCGATGGACTGGAAAGTTGCTTTTCCGCTGCACCCGGAATACCGCACGCTTCCGATGGTTTGGTATGTTCCGTCACTTTCGCCCATACAATCGGCCGCCGACAGCGGTAAACTCGGACACAACGGTATTCTCCCGGATGTTGATGCGCTGCGGATTCCCAATAAATACATGGCTAACATGTTTACAGCCGGCGATGAAGAGCCTGTTAAACAAGCGCTGAAGAAAATGCTGGCAATGCGAGCTTACATGCGCACAAAACATGTAGAAAAACAGGCTAACGACGAAGTACTTAAAGGACTCGACCTTTCTCCCGCACAAGTGGAAGAGATGTATCGCTACATGGCTATAGCTGATTATGAGGATCGTTTTGTGATTCCTACTTCCCATAAAGAATATGCAGAAGATACTTTCGGCGATAAATCAGCATGTGGTTTTACCGATGACAAAGGATGTGGTAGTACAAAATTCAAAAACCTGTTTGGAGGACTATAATATGCTAAAGACATACAAAATACTATCCTTGCTGCTGTCGTACCCTACTCAGGAGCTACAACAGCTGCTGCCGGATGTAAATACAGAGCTCTCCCGGGAACAGCTTCTTCCGGAAAAGGCAAGCAGGGATATTCAGAAATTTACCGGCTATTATCAGAACAGCGACCTTACTGAATGGCAGGCGCATTATGTGCAGCTCTTCGACTTCTCGCGGGCAGCATCGTTACACCTGTTCGAGCACGTGAAAGGAGACTCTAAAGACCGGGGACAAGCAATGGTGGATTTGCTCAGCTTTTACAAAGAAAATGGGCTGGAAATTACCACGAATGAATTACCTGATTATTTGCCGGTTTTTTTAGAGTTTCTGTCTACCCTCGAAAAGGATAAAGCTTCCGGGCTCCTGGCGGAACCGGTTAACGTAATTGCCCGGATATACAGAAAACTACATGATAGAGAAAACCTGTACCGCCATATACTGGCAGCAGTTATCACACTTTCTGACACTTTGCCCAAGGAAGAAACAGTAGAAAAGATTATACAGGAACAGAAACCATTAGACCTTGATAAAGAGTATGAAGATGAGCCGGTGACTTTCGGCGGGAATAACAATTGTTCAGGTTGTCATTAAAAAGCTTAAACTATGGAATATTTTATTAATAACTTTTTATTTACCTACCTTCCGCACATAGCCATGGCGGTATTTTGGTTCGGGTTGATCACAAGGTTAGTGAAAACCAATAAAACCATTCAGGCACAGTCCACACAATTTTTAGCCGACCGGAAATTCCGGTTGGGTAGTAACCTGTTTCACGCAGGTATCCTCCTGGTATTTGTAGGCCACTTTACCGGGCTTTTTACTCCCGAAGCGATGTATCATCTCTTAATTTCTACAGAAGCGAAGCGTATTATCGCTATTGTTATGGGTAGCGTTTTCGGAACAATGACCTTTGCAGGGATGATTATCCTGATAACGCGAAGAATGAAAGATGAGCGGATTCGGGTTAACAGCAAATTTCAGGATTATTTCCTGCTTTTTCTTTTATTGATTGAAGTAGCCTTAGGACTGGCATCTATCTATACCACCGCAAATGCTTCCGTAGAGCATTACGCCTCGCTGGGCGTATGGGCCCAAAAAGTCATTACCTTCCAGCCCGATGCCGGAGCTGTTATTGCCGGGCATCATCTTATCTATAAGCTGCATATCGTAGTAGGGCTTTTTATTTTTATCATCTTCCCCTACACAAAACTTATGCATATGCTCGTAATCCCGGTGGGTTACTTCTTCCGTTCGGGATATCAGTTAGTCAGAAAAGGATTCCAGTGGAAATAAAAACAAAAAACTATGTTAGAGACAAATTATCTCGGATTAAAATTAAAAAACCCGCTTGTTGCAGGGAGTAGCGGGTTAACGGCCACTATGCCGCGCCTTCGCGACCTTGAAGCCCAGGGGATAGGAGCAATTATTCTGAAATCGCTGTTTGAAGAAGATATTTATACCGACTTTGAGCAGGAAATAACCAACAGTACCCGGTCTGATGAAGAACTGGACACTCTCGATATTAAGATCAGGCAGCAGCATTTGGAAGAATACGCCAGCCTTATAAAGAATGCCAAAGCCGGGCTGGGTATTCCGGTTATCGCCAGTATCAATTGCACTTCAGCCCATGAGTGGAGCTACTTTGCTTCAGAGATAGAGAAGGCAGGAGCAGATGCCCTGGAACTGAACATCTACGAAATACCGGAAAAGAAAACAAATGCAGCGCAATCAGAACAGCGCCACATTAAGCTGGTTCGCGATATCATTCATGGTATCAGGATACCCGTGACCGTGAAGATAAGTCCCTACCACACATCTATCACAAACTTCTGCAGCGGCCTTGAGAAAGCCGGAGTATCGGGCATCACCTTGTTTAACAGGTTCCTGAGCCCAGACTTTGATGTGCAGACTTTTCACTTCAAAGAAACAAACAAATACAGCCATCCTGAAGAGTATTACCACACCCTGCGATGGATCGCCCTGCTGAACCAACAGGTAAATGTATCGCTCTGTGCTTCCTGCGGGATTCATGAAACCGATACCATCCTAAAGATGATAGCTGCCGGTGCTTCGGCCTGCCAGTTAGTGAGCGTGTTATATAAAAACGGAACCGCCATTACAGGCAGAATCCTGGATGAGATGCAGCATTTCCTGGAAGGTAACGGCTACAATTCTGTTGAAGAATATCATAAAGTCGCGGAGAACCATTTAAAACCTGAAAAATTTATGCGTTCGCAATTTCTACGTTTGAAAAATACTGAATAACCATAGGAAAGTATCTGCAATAATAGATGACAACAATATTTTTAATTGCGGCATTCAATGCCCTCTTCTTCACTTTTTTACTCCTGCAGAAAAAACCCACAGGAGTCCATGACCGGGTTTTAATAATCTGGCTGATATACCTGGGACTTTATACGGGAACTTATGCTTTGCTTTTTGACAGGCTATATGACCAATATCCCTTGTGGGCGGGAAGTTTTATTTCGTTACTCACACTCCACGGTCCATTTCTGTTTTTGTATCTTTCTTCCCTAACCAGGATTTCACACAAAATCCGGCGTATAGATTTTTTCCATTTTCTGCCTTTCCTGTTTTTCAATGTATTCCTGCTGGTTGCAACATTTTTCCCGGATTATTCCTCGCGAATCAGAATGGATTATGTTGATACCCAAATCCATCCACCCTTTCTGTTCCTGATGTTTTTAGCCATCACTGCGCTTTCCGGACCGGTCTATTTTGCTTACGCTTTCAGGTTGCTCAAAAATCTTGATGCTACGATTTATAATAACTTCTCCTACTCAGAATCCATTAATCTCGAATGGCTGAGAAAATTGATCTTTATTTTCGGAACCATATGGACCATCTTGATAGTGATAACTTCTCTCCATCATGTTTTTCATCTATTTAGCATGCATTTTTGTATGAATGGGCTTTTTCTCACCTTGGCCATATTCATCATTCTGGTAGGTTATTTTGGATTAAAACAAGAAAAAATATTCCAGACACATAACCCAAAAAATTTCATAACTGAACCGAAAGAGAAAAAATATTCAGGATCGGCATTAACTGAAGCAGAAGCGGAACAAATTGCAAAAAAACTCACCGGCTACATGAACCGGGAAAAGCCTTACCTTAATCCTGACCTGAATCTTCCCCGGTTGGCTGACGAGTTGGAAATCAAATCGCACCATTTATCGCAGGTGATAAATGACAAACTGGAAACAAATTTTTTCGAATATATCAATCGCTACAGGGTGGAGGAAGTAAAAGCTAAGATGACCAATCC
>CAYXJS010000089.1:0-11729 GCA_964465045.1 uncultured Bacteroidales bacterium
ACGAGGTTTGCTGTAGTTACAATCCGGATTGTAAGCTCATCTCTGAGGCTGCGGCTGGCGTTCGAGCTGATTTCAGAAAGGTAACGCTTCACAATCTGTTTGATATCGTCTGATGCCGGCTTTATTTTTTCACTTCCTTTAAATCCCAAAAAGGAAGGCTTTTTCGAGATAAGCAGGTTGTTTTCCTTCAGGTTTTCCAAAACATGGTTGTAGGCATTGCTGTGATTCACATAATCAAGCAACCAGCTTCCCGGATTATTTGCGTCATCCAGGTTTTTAAGAAAAGCTACTGAATCATCAATCATGGAATGGCCGGTTTTTTCAGGATTTTTGATAATGAGTTGGTGGTTTTCAAATCCGGTTTTCCCGAGCATAAACGTCTCAAAAATTACAGCGAGGCTCACCCATTTTTCAAGTTCTTCCGGCGTTTTCTGAGGCTTGCCTCTTCCGCTTAGGTAGTTAACCAAAACAATTCTGTGGGGTAATTTCAGGTTTTGCATTTTTCAACAGTAACACTGTGCGCTGAAAATTGTTGAAGCTTTAATGCCAACGCTCTGTAAAACCCCGGAAAATCTTATTTTTGCAGTATGGAATCGAAAAGACAAGAAAAAATATCCAAGCTGATTCAAAAAGACATCGGCACTATCTTGCAGCAGAAGAGCGTTGAGCTCGGAAACCCGATGATAACGGTTACAAAAGTAAACGTGACCTCTGACCTGTCCTTTGCCCGGATTTATGTTAGCCTTTTTGCCACGAAGGATAAACATGAGGCCTTAGAGCAAATTAAACTGCACAGCAAGGAAATCCGCTTTGAATTGGGCAAGCGGGTTAAAAATCAGTTGCGGAAAGTGCCTGATTTGCAGTTTTTTCTTGATGATTCACTGGACCACATCGAACGAATCGATCAGTTACTGGATGATGAATAACCAAAGCCAACGGCATGAAATATGATCCGATAAAGCGCACTCTGGGCACCTTTTTTAATACAAATCCGTTTTTCAGGAAGCTTTTTTACCGCTTGCTGGATGTTTTGCTGTTGCGAACCTGGCACATTAAAAAAGAGGTGAAAACATGGAAAAAGCAACGGCATGCAGGCGATGTTCACATTCTTGATGCCGGGATGGGGTTTGGTCAGTATAGTTATTTCCTGGCCAGGCAAAGCCGAAACTGGAACATTAAAGGCGTGGATGTGAAAGAGGAACAGGTGGCCGATTGCAATGCTTTTTTTAATCAAACCGGAATGAACCATGCCCGGTTTGCTTATGCAGATTTAACGCAGCTTCAGGAAAAAGAAAACCATTATGATTTGGTCTTATCGGTAGATGTGATGGAGCATATCCTGGAAGATGAGCAGGTTTTTCGTAATTTTCATCACACGCTTAAACCCGGCGGGATGTTGCTGATTTCCACACCCAGCGATAAAGGCGGTTCTGATGTGCATGAGCACGATGAGGAAGGAAGTTCGTTTATCGAGGAGCACGTGCGGGATGGATACAATATTGACGACATCCAGCGAAAGCTGAAAGATGCGGGTTTTCAAAAAACGAAAGCACACTACAGTTATGGCAGGCCCGGAAAAATCTCCTGGCGGCTCTCCATGAAGTACCCGATTCTGATGCTGAATGCCGGAAAAATATTTTATGTCATATTACCTTTCTATTATCTGATTGTCATGCCTTTTGCATTGATTTTGAACTATCTTGATGTAAGAGAAACCCATAAAACCGGTACCGGATTAATTGTAAAAGCATGGGAATAACGTGAAATTCGCACTCTACATAGCAAAGCGTTACTTGTTTTCTAAAAAGTCGCACAACATTATTAACGTAATTACGGGTGTGTCGGTTACCGGGGTTACTATTGGCACAATGGCTTTAATTGTGGTTTTAAGTGTGTTTAACGGATTTGAGCAGGTAGTGTCGTCGTTGTTCAGCACGTTTAACCCTGACCTTAAGATAGAGACGGTAAAGGGCAAGGTCTTTTCTCAACCAGATATCGACAGCGCTGCGATAACTTCGGTTAAAGGGGTTGCTAATTATGTAGAAGTGATTGAAGAAAATGCGCTTTTGCGAAATAAGAACCGGCAGCATATTGCCACCATCAAAGGCGTAAGCCCAAACTGGTTAGACGTTGGCGCGCTCGATACCATGATAGTGAGCGGACAAATGGAGCTGCAGAAGGGCAAGGCAGACTTTGCCATAATGGGCTATGGTGTAGCTTATTATCTGGATGTGGATATAGCTGAGCTTGAGAATGCCATCCATGTTTATGTGCCCAGCAGTGAGACTTCATCTGTGATGTTGCATCAGGCATTTAATGCCAAAAAGATTTCGCCGGCCGGTGTTTTTAGCATACAACAGGAGCTGGATACCAAATATATGATTGTGCCTATTCGCTTTGCACAAGAATTAACCGGCTATGACCAATCTGTTACGGCCGTGGAGTTGTATCTTGATGAGGATGCGGATAAAAAGCAAGTTGTTCAGGAAATTAAACAGATTGTGGGGCCGGATTTTACGGTAAAAGACCGCTATGAGCAGCAAGCGCTCCTGTATAAGATTATGAAGTCAGAAAAACTGGCTATTTACCTTATTCTTACCTTCATTCTGATTATTGCCACATTTAATTTAATCGGCTCCCTGTCCATCATTATGATCGATAAAAAACAAGACATTTCTTTTCTATGGAATATGGGAGCAGACAAACCTATGATTAAGCGTATTTTTTATGCAGAAGGGTTGTTGATTTCTTTAACTGGTGCGCTTGGCGGATTGGTCGTGGGGTTTGTATTTGGATGGTTGCAGCAGACTTTCGGCCTCATACAGCTTGATACAACAGGTTCTTTCGTGGTGCAAGCCTATCCGGTGGAAATGAAGTTTACAGACTTTGTCCTGGTATTTATCACGGTAATGCTTACTGGCGTGCTGGCTACACTGTATCCTGTTAAGCAAATAGCAAACAAATATTTTAAAGATAAATACTTCATATACAAAAAATAAACTTGAATTTTCGGATTATTAGTGATTACTTTGAAGTCATTTTATAAAAAAGATATACAACCATTAAAGATGAGGGGTTGTCTTGGAACTGTTAAGGGCATGTTAAAAGTATGTTGTCGATTTAAAAAGCACAGCAATTCCTGCATTGCCAGAAGGTTTCAGAATTCGAGAAGAAAAGAAAGAATAATATTTGGTTAATTAAAAACAAAATAAATACAATTTAGACAGATGAAACATTTTACGATGATGGCAGCCATTATCATGTTTGCAAGTCTGGGTTTGGCCCAGAACTTCAACATAGATTTGGCCGCTGAGAAACATGCAGAGGAGATCGTAGCAAACGACTACGAACAATTGAAGATGGAATTTGCTTATGAGGGAATTACCAGTTTTGATGTAAAGACAAAAAAAGGAGAGTTTTCTGAAATTGCCATTCCCAACACCTATTCTATCGGTGAATTGGGAACGCCAAAACTCCCGGCCACCAAAAGGTTGATTAAGGTTCCCTTTGGCGCTGATGTCAGTGTAGAGGTGGTTAGTTTTGACAAGGAAGTTTATAACCTGAAAGAAAATGGCATTTCCAAAAAAATCATACCGGTGCAGCCTTCGGTTTCTAAGAGCGATGACCCGGCAGCAGTGGAGTTTGAATATAAAAAGGAAGCATACCAAAAGAATGCTTTCAGCAGCCATGAACTCGCTACGGTTGAAGTACTCGGTACGATGCGTTCAGTACGCATCGCCCGTTTAGTAGTAGCTCCGGTGCGTTATAATCCTGTAAAAAATGAAATTACAGTTTACAACAACATCAAAGTAAACGTGAGCTTCGATAATGCCAATGTTGCGAAAACTGAAGAAATGGCATCAGCGAAAGCTTCACCCTTTTTTGAAGTAGCTTATGATAAGTTAGTAAACCATCGTTCTGACCCGGACGATTATCCTGAACATCCTGACTTAACCAACTACCCGATTAAATACCTGGTGGTTTCTGACCCGATGTTTGAAGAAACCTTGCAGCCATTTATTGAGTGGAAGACACAACAAGGGTTTATGATGGAAGTAGTCTATACTGATGAAATCGGCGAAAGCTATGATGAAATTCAATCATGGGTGCATGATCAATATAATGATAGTGATGTAACACCCAGCTTTTTGCTTTTAGTGGGTGATATTGATCAGGTTCCCATGGAAATGGGCTCTTCATCAGAAAAATATACTGATTTGTATTACGGAAGCGTCGACGGAGATATGTTCCCGGAAATGTATTACGGACGTTTTTCTGCCCAGACTGTAGACCAGCTTCAGGCCATGGTTGACAAAACGCTTTATTATGAAAAGTATGAATTTGAGGATCCATCTTATCTCGACCGTGTAACTTTGATTGCCGGAGCTGATGGAACATGGAATCCCAATGTTGGTCAGCCCACTGTTCAATATGGTACGGAAAACTATTTTAACGAAGCCAATGGCTATTCTACGGTAAATGATTACCTTACAAACTATACCGGATGCTATGAAACTGTGGACGAAGGTGTTGGTTTTATCAACTATACCGCACACTGTAGCCAGGGCTCCTGGGGTGATCCTAACCTCACTATTTCCGATGTATATGATTTTGAAAATGAAAATATGTATCCACTGGCTGTAGGTAACTGCTGCCTGGCTCATGACATCGGGTATTCCTCAGAATGCATCGGCGAAGCCTGGATGCGTAAGGAAAATGGTGGCGCTGTAGCTTACCTGGGTTCTGCTCCCAGCACCTACTGGTTCGAGGACTTTTACTGGTCTGTTGGCGCTTTTCCAATAGAGGGACAAAATAATGGATACGTTCCTACCACAGAAGAAACTACACTTGGCGTTTATGATGCGATGTTTATGAGCGATTATGAAACGGTAGATGCCAAGATTTTTGTGGGTAACCTGGCCGTTACAGAAGTTGATATCCAGGGATATCCGCAGCATTCCAGCCCGCTTTATTACTGGCAGGCGTACATGTGTGGCGGCGACCCATCGCTGATGATTTACAATACCCAGGGAGAAGAAAATGAGGTGAGCCATATGGATATCGTTCCCATAGGAATGGATATGTATGAAGTGACGGCAGATCCGGGCTCTTATGTGGGTATTTCAAAAGATGGCGTTTTACACGGTGCAGCAATTGTGGATGAAACCGGCGTGGTTGAAGTTCCCATCGAGCCCATTACCAGCGGTGGAGATGTTGATATCGTAGTAACAGGCCGTCAGAAAATTCCTTATATTGAACAAGTTCCTGCTGCAGCGCTTGAAGGTCCTTACATTGTTATGGATGATAATGAAATTGATGACAGCGATGGAAATAACAACGGCCAGATAGACTTTGGTGAAACCTTCGACCTGGATGTTACGCTCAAGAACGTTGGCGCTGATGATTCGGATGAAATTACGGCAACGGTTATCGGCTCAGACGAATATTTTACGGTTCAGGATCCCAACTCTGCTGAATTTGGTACTATTCCTGCTGATGAGACAGCTACTGTTGAAGGGGCGTTTACTTTTGATGTTGCTGACGATATCCCGGATGAGTATACAGCACAGTTTGAGCTGGAAATGACTGACGGAACAGAAACCTGGACGTCGAACCTGAGCCTTACCGGCTATGCTCCGGATTTTGCTACCGGAGATATTGTTATTGATGATGCAGAAGGCGGTAACAACAACGGAAACCTTGATCCGGGCGAAACGGCTGACCTTTACATTACCACAACAAATGACGGACATGCCGATGCCGAAACAACTACGGGAACACTGTCTACTACAAGTGATATTGTTACAATTACTTCTTCAGTACATGATTTCGGAGATTTTGCGGCTGAAAGTGAAGACCAGGCGGTGTTTACAGTAGAAGTGAGCGAAGATGCCGAAATTGGCTCAAGTGTTGATTTTGATTACGAAGTGGTAAGTGGAAATTATGAAGCGCAGGATACTTATACCTTACCTGTAGGTCTGATTATCGAAGACTTTGAGTCTGGCGATTTCTCAGCTTTTGAGTGGCAGCATTCAGGCAATGCAGACTGGGCCATTACCGAAAGCGCTTATGAAGGTGAGTTTGGTGCAGGGTCGGGAGAAATTGACGATGATCAGGAAAGCGTGCTGGAGATTTCAGGGAACGTACTTGCAGATGGAACCATTTCCTTCTACCGGAAAGTTTCTTCTGAGTCCGACTACGATTTCCTTGAATTCCATATTGATGGAACGGAAGTAGATTCATGGTCAGGTGAGAGTGACTGGGAAGAAGAGGAATATGACGTTTCTGAAGGTGAACATACGTTTACCTGGAAATATACCAAAGACGGATCAGTAAGTGATTATGATGATATGGGCTGGATTGACTATATCATATTCCCGACCATGGAATTGCCATCAGGACCTCTTAGCGTGAATGTTGTTGCTGAAACTACAGAAATCTGTGAAGGAGATTCTGTATTGCTGCAGGCTAATGTCAGTGGCGGAAGCGGATTGTTCGAGTATTCATGGGAGCCGGAGTTAACACTAAGTGACCCCGATGCCAGTGAAACATGGGCCTATCCAACATCCAATACAACATACACAGTAACTGTGGATGATGGAACATCAGAAGTCAGTGATGAAATTGAAATCATCGTACACGATACTCCGGAAACACCTACAATTCATGAAGAAGAAGATTATCTTGTATCTTCTGAAGAAGAAAATAATCAGTGGTGCGACCATGAAGGGAACCACATTGAAGGCGCTACAGACCAGTATTTCATTCCCGAAAGTACAGGCACATACCATGTGGTAGTTATCAATGAAAATGGTTGTGAATCGGATATGTCGAACGGCATTTTCTACGGATATACTGAAATGGACGACGTAGAAGAAAATGAAACAAAGATTTATCCGAATCCATTCTCCGACAATACGGTTATTGAGTATCATATGAAATCACGATCTTCACTGGCAATCACCCTTTACAACAGCCTGGGTAAGCAAGTGAAGACAGTTGAAGACGCTGCATCAAAAGATGCTGGAATGCATTCATATGAAGTAAGCGCACGTAATCTTGACGAAGGCGTTTATTATGTGGTTTTCCAGGCCGGAAACACAAAAACAACAGAAAGATTAGTTGTTGTTAAATAATTTATTGATAAACAATACTTTAATGCATGTCAACCTGAAGCTCTACAGCTTCGGGTTGACGTGTTTATACAAACAAACAATACAGCAAGAATTATTAACCTGACAAATACAAACAAAAATGAGAAAACTACTTACATTGACATTAATCCTGGTAACCTTTGGGTTTAACCAGGTGTTTGCACAGTGGATAGGTATTACTTCAGAGAATCCGGCTAAGGTAAAGAATGAGCTGATTTCTTCTGATGTAAATACATCCCGTGTGAATTTTACACTGGAAGGCTTCTACAAACATAAAGTAGAAACACCAAACGGTTTGGAGTATGTGGTTTCCACAGAAGGAGCTACTCCAATTCTGAAAGCAGGCGCGCCTGATGTGGCCAAAACTACCGCTTCTGTGATTATTCCTGACATGGATGAAATGCAGGTGGAAGTGGTGTCAGCAAAATATAAAGAGTTTGAAAACATCAGCATTGCACCTTCCAAAGGAAACCTTTACAGGGATGTGAATCCGGAGGATGTACCTTATGAGTACGGCGAGGAATATGAAGAGGATGCTTTTTATCCTTCTGAAATTGCTACACTCAGAACGCCTTACATTTTAAGGGATTACCGCGGACAAACCGTGGTGGTGAACCCCTTCCGCTACAATCCGGTTACCCAAACCTTACGTGTTTATTACGACGTGGAAGTGAAAATCACTTCTACAGGAAACACAGGAGAAAATGCCTTTAACCGCACCCGTGAATTCCGTACTCTGGAAACTGAATTTAAGAATATTTATGCACAGCAATTTTTAAACTATGGAAATGACCAGCGCTATACACCGGTAGAAGAAGAAGGCTCTATACTGATTATCGCTTACGGCGATTTTATGGAAGCCATGCAACCCTACATCGACTGGAAAATTATGACCGGCCGTGAAGTGGAGATGGTAGATGTTGCTGAGATTGGAGGTTCTTCTGAAATTGAAGCATACATCGAAGATTACTATTATGATAATGATTTAGCGTATTGCTTGCTTGTTGGTGATGCAGATCAGGTGCCTACCAGCTATGCCAGTGGCGAT
This sequence comes from uncultured Bacteroidales bacterium, assembly GCA_964465045.1. Lineage (GTDB taxonomy): Bacteria > Bacteroidota > Bacteroidia > Bacteroidales > JAIPAH01 > JAIPAH01. The sequence goes on from CAYXJS010000089.1 coordinate 8,203, forward strand.
TCAGATAACAATTATGCGTATATTGAAGGTGGTGACAGCTATCCGGAAATTTTTATGGGTCGTTTTTCTGCTGAATCAGTTGACGAAGTGGAAACGCAGGTGCAACGAACCATTGAATATGAAAAAGAGCCATATACCGAAGAGGAATGGTACCCAAATAGTACATCTATTAGTTCAAATCAGGGGCCTGGAGACGATGGAGAATATGACTATGAGCACCTGCGCAATATCCAGGAAGATTTAAATGATTTTGGCTATACCTACAATTATGAGCTGTTCGATGGCAGCCAGGGAGGAAACGATGATAATGGTAATCCAACCCCGGCAGATGTTGCCGAAGTGGTGAATAGTGGGACTACCATTATTAATTACACCGGGCATGGAAGCACCACTTCATGGAGCAGTTCAGGGTTTTCTAATAGTGATGTGAATAACCTGGTAAACGATGAGAAACTTCCGTTTATATGGTCTGTAGCCTGTGTGAATGGGAATTTTGTAGGAAACACTTGTTTTGCTGAAGCATGGCTCCGGGCAACGGACAGTGAGGACAATCCAACGGGCGCTATCGCTACCATGATGTCTACCATTAATCAATCATGGAATCCACCTATGAGAGGGCAGGATGAGATGAATGATATCCTTACCGAACAGTATGACGATAATATCAAACGTACTTTCGGGGGGCTCTCTTTTAATGGTTGTATGGGCATGAATGATGAATATGGAGCAGAGGGAGATGAGATGACCGACACCTGGACACTGTTTGGCGATCCATCTGTAATGGTTCGCACTAATAATCCTACCGAGATTTCGGCTACGCACAATCCTACGATCTTTTTAGGCTCATCATCTTTTACCGTGAACGCAACCGACGCTGAAGGCGCCACCGTTGCCATGACCATGGACGGCGAGATTTATGGCACAGCTACAATCGAAGACGGTTCGGCCACGGTAGAATTTGACGATCCGGTCAACGATCCCGGCATGATGAATCTGGTGATTACCGCTTTCAATAAAATCCCATACATAGAAGAACTGGAAGCCATCCCGGCAGAAGGACCATATGTCACACTGGCGGATTTCAGCCTGGATAACGATGCAGATTTTGGGCAAACCGTGAATATTTCTGTCGATCTTGAAAACGTAGGCATCGAACCTGCAGAAGAAACAACTACAACGCTTGCTACAGAAGATGAATACGTTACAGTAACCGATGATGAAGAATTTGCAGGTACAATTGAAGCAGAGGAGACAATAACTCTGGAAGAGGCCTTTGAAATTAGCATTGCTGACAGCGTGCCCGATCAACATGTGGTGACTTTTGTGATGACGATTGTTTCGGGTGATGAGGAATGGGAAAACCAGTTTAATATTACGTTGAATGCACCCGTTTTCAATTCCGGTATGCTTACCATAAATGATGATGAAGGCGGAAACGGTAATGGTCGTCTTGATCCCGGTGAAACCGTCACTATTACGGTACCGGCTATGAATGAAGGACATGCTGATGCAGTTAGCGCTCAGGCTCATTTAAATACGAGCAGTGGATATGCTACTATTACCAATACCATTCACAATATTGGAACACTGGAGGCCGGTGAAACCGAGGAAACCACCTTTACGCTGGTTTGCGATGAAGATACGCCGGCAGGCACTGTTATAGCTTTGAATTATGATATTGTCAGCGGTGAATATGCCTATTCTGAGGAATATTCCGCTACAGCGGGATTGATATTGGAAGATTGGGAGTCAGGTACTTTTGATAACTTTGACTGGACCTTTGGTGGAGACGCTGAATGGTCTGTCGTTGAAGAGCCGGTTTATGAAGGAACCCATGCTGTCCAGTCTGACGAAATTGATCATGATCAGTCCGCAGAAATGCATCTTGAATATGAAGTTATGACTGATGACTCGATTTCGTTCTACCGTAAGGTTTCCTCGGAGGCCAATTACGATTATCTGCGTTTTTATATTGATGATGAAGAAATGGGTGAGTGGAGTGGAGATGTCGACTGGAGTCGTGTTGCATACCCAGTGTCAGAAGGCACACATACGTTTAAGTGGGTTTACGAAAAGGATAATATGGTTTCCAGCGGTGATGACTGCGCCTGGGTAGACTTTATTGTCTTGCCTCCTGAAATGGCTATGACTGCCTCTGCAGGTGCCGATATGACGGTTTGCGACCAAGAAGAGGTCAATCTGAATGGATCGGCTACAATGTATGAGTCGGTAGAATGGACAACATCCGGAGATGGTTCTTTTGATGACCCAACCGCTTTGCAACCTGTTTATTCTATGGGCGAAAACGATATGGAACATGGAGAAGTGACCTTGACAATCCATGTATCAGGTAATGGGGATGAAATGACAGATGATATGACGCTGACCTACAACAAAATGCCGGAAGCGTCGATGCCTGAAGAGATGGAAGTTTGTGCAGACCAGGAGCTCAACCTGGAGAGCGTGGAAGCGGAGAATTACGCTTCTGTGGAATGGACCACTTCCGGTACCGGCAGCTTTGATGATGAAACGGTGTTAAATACCATATATCATCCTTCTGAAGAAGATGCTGCTGCAGGTTCAGTTGTATTAATGCTTACAGCACATGGAATGGATGCTTGTGATGATGTTGCCGAAGAAATGACTGTAAACATCAACACAGTACCCGAGGTTGCTGCTATGCCCGCAGGCGTTGAAGAACCCTGTGCCGGCGCCGAAGAAGCCTATACGGTGGAAGCCGTGGAGGGAGCAGAATCGTATAGCTGGAATGTAGAACCCGCTGATGCGGCTACCATTGAAGAAAATGAAGAGTCGGCTTCCATAACCTGGGATGAAGCTTTTGCAGGCGAAGCAGCCATAGAGGTTGTAGCCGCCAATAGTTGCGGCGAAAGTGAAGCTTCAGAGCCCTTATCGATCGCTGTAATGCCTAAACCGGCTGCTACGTTTAACTCTGACGTTACTGAAGTAGACCACGCATTTACAGACACAACTGCCTTTAGCATCACCGATGCCGTTGATTACAACAACATCAGTTGCGTTGCGGAACCGGAAGAAGCCATCAGCGAAATGATTGAAGACGGAGAAACAGCCCACATGGTATGGAATGATGACTATTCCGGAGAGGTTACCGTACGTTTTATGCTTGAAAACGACTGTGGCATTACAGAGATGGAACACAGCCTGATGCTGAAGAGCACTGTAGGCATTGGCGAGGGAGAAACTTACAATGCCTCTGTATTCCCCAATCCGAATGACGGTTCTTTCAAACTGCAGCTCAGCGCCGACAAAACACAAAATGTAAATGTCCGCGTAATGAGCCCACTCGGAAAAGTGGTATATACGAATAACAACATACAGTTCAATGATCGTTATGAAACCACAATCGACATTGAACACGCCTCAAACGGGGTTTATTACCTAGTAATTGAAGGCGACGACGCACGCCGCGTAGAGAAAATCATTGTGAAATAATCAGACACAATTTCTCAGAGTTAAAGCCGTTCCGGACTCCGGAGCGGCTTTTTGTT
>CAYXJS010000090.1:0-11591 GCA_964465045.1 uncultured Bacteroidales bacterium
AATATAAGTTGTCTTCTGTTTTCCATCCGTTTAAATGATGAAAAGTATGATTGCCTGCAGCATGACCTTCACTCAGGATATCTTCAACTAACCGGGGGTATCGTTTCACTTTGTCACCAATCAAAAAGAAAGTGGCTTTTGCATTATACTTGTTTAGTATTTCAAGGGTATGCTCGGTAACTCCTGGTGTAGGGCCGTCATCAAATGTAATAAATGCTTGCTTTTCCTTAACGGGAACTTTCCAATGAAGCGACGGATAGAAAATGTCGCTGATGATGCGGGATGTCTGGACAAAATATGGCTTCATAGCGGAAAGCTAAAAAAGCCGGAAACTGTACTTTAATATTCCGGCTTTAGATGAACTTTTATTCTATTATGATTGATTTTCCGGTCATTTCTTTTGGTTGTTCCAATCCCATCATTTCTATTAGTGTGGGAGAAACATCTGCAAGAATTCCGTTTTTGATTTTCTTAAACCGTTCACTAACCAATACAGCCGGAACAGGATTAACAGAGTGGGCTGTATTTGGTGAGCCATCTTTATTTACAGCATTGTCGGCGTTTCCGTGGTCAGCAATGATAAGCGACTCATAACCGTTTTGACTGGCGGTATCCACTACCTCGCCAAGGCATTCATCAACGGCTTCCACTGCTTTTTTAATGGCTTCATAAACACCAGTATGGCCTACCATATCGCAGTTAGCAAAATTCAAGACAACTAAGTCGGTTTCCTGCTTTTTGAGTTCAGCTACGATTTTATCCTTCACTTCATAAGCGCTCATCTCTGGCTTCAGGTCGTAAGTGGCCACTTTTGGCGACGGAACCATGATGCGTTTTTCACCTTTAAACTCTTCTTCACGGCCGCCGTTGAAAAAGAAAGTGACGTGTGCATACTTTTCCGTTTCAGCAATGCGGATTTGCTTACGCCCTGCTGCTGAAACCAATTCACCCATTGTGTTGTTGATAAAGGGTTTGTCGTATATCACGCGGATACCCTTGAAATTCTTATCATATTTGGTCATCGTAAGATAGTGCAGTGGCATGGGTTTCATGCCTTGGTCCGGCATATTTTCTTGTGTGAGTACGGTCGTGATTTCACGAAGGCGATCGGTCCGGAAGTTGAAGCATATCACTACATCGTCTTTCTGGATGGTTCCAATCGGTTTTCCGTTTTCATCAACATGGATAATCGGCTTAATAAACTCGTCTGTAATACCCTCATCATAAGATTCTTTCATGGAGGCCAGCAAATCACGGGATGCTTTTTCTCCTTTTCCGTTTACCATGGCATCATATCCTACTTTTATCCGTTCCCAGCGTTTGTCGCGGTCCATCGTGTAATACCTTCCGGTGATGGAGGCGACCTGCCCGTTACTGCTTTCCAGATGATTGAGCAGGTTTTTCATGTATCCGTAACCGCTTTTCGGGTCGGTGTCGCGTCCGTCGGTCAAAGCATGAATATATACCTTGTCTAGCCCGTAATCGCCTGTGATATCTGCTAATTTATAAACATGCTTATCCATAGAATGGACACCGCCGTCAGACAGCAGGCCTACAAAATGCACGGCCTTATTGTTGTCTTTGGCATACTGGAAGGCTTCTTTAAGGGTTTCGTTTTCAGCTATAGAGCCATCCTTTACGGCTTTATTAATGCGAACCAAATCCTGATATACAATTCTTCCGGCACCAATATTTAAGTGTCCTACTTCTGAATTTCCCATTTGACCTTCAGGCAGTCCTACATTTTCACCATCTGTAAGCAGCTCTGAAGTAGGGTACTTTTCCTGCAGTTTATCCATATTGGGTGTGTTGGCTGCACTAATGATGTCGGCTTCACTTTTATTTCCTTTTCCCCATCCGTCAAGAATGATGAGAATCGCTTTGTTTTTATTCATTGTTGGCTTAATTTTACATTTTTACAAAAGTACGAAATAACTCGTTGTTGAGTTTTTTGATTTATTTCATAACAAATTAACAATGAAACGTTTCAATTAATTTTAAACAAACCACGCAAACGTTTGTTTCTGATATGCTTATAAATAAAGCTATGAATACATGGATAATTCCCGACATACATGGTTATGTCAAAGCGCTTGAAGGATTGCTCAGTCAGATACAACCCTCGAAAAGCGATCTTTTGATTTTTTTGGGTGATTACATTGACAGAGGACCCGATTCAAAAGGCGTTATAGACAAAGTGATGCAATTGCAGAAAGAAGGATATCAGATAGTTGCATTACGAGGAAACCATGAATCTTATATGTTGGAGGCCTATTATCAGGCAATAAACATGGGTGGAGGTTTTTTTCATAGGAAAAACCAGAAACAAAAGGCATGGTTTGAGCATGGAGGTAAGGAAGCCCTGAAAAGCTTCGGGGTGAAAGATTTACGAAAAGTGCCGCAAAAGTATATTCAGTGGATGGAAACGACCTCAATGTATTATCAAACTCCGGAATATGTCATAGTTCATGCCGGAATGAATTTTACACTCGCCAACCCTTTTGATGATGAACATGCGATGCTTTGGATTAAAGATTTTGAAGTAGAGCCTCAGAAAATCGGAGGGCGGAAAGTAATACACGGACACACACCGGTGAGCCATAAGTTTATTTTGGAGACCCTTAACGGGGAAGAATTTGACTTTATAGACCTTGATAACGGTGTTTATTTGGAAGGCTGGAATGGGTTCGGAAACCTGATGGCTTTGGAGCTGGATTCAAAACAGCTTGTCGTTCAACCGGCTGAACATTAATGAGAGAAGATTACCTAAAGAGGGATTTTTATGGAAAATGAAATTTTTCAATGGACAGAGGAACTCATCATTGTAGCTCATGTTGTATTAGCAGCCGTTCTGGCTGGTTTTATCGGATTGGAAAGGGAATTTTCCGGGAAGCCTGCCGGATTCAGGACAAACATGATTGTTGGTGGCGCTGCTGCATTATTTATTTCTACGGGCCAAACCATGATGCAGGATTTTGCTTCGGATAGTCTGCTGGCTGAAGTTATTCAAACCGATCCGCTGAGGATGATAGAAGCTGTTGTGGTGGGTGTGAGTTTTATCGGAGCAGGAACCATCCTCAAAGTAGAAGAAAAAAAGAAGGTGCAGTATCTTACCACGGCTGCGGTGGTGCTTTTTTCAGCAGGTATTGGCATGAGCGTAGCCATTGGGCAGTATGTAGTTGCTGTTGGGGTAACGGTTTTTATTCTGTTTGTTAACCGCACATCCAACCTCGTAGATAAGTGGATTGGCCGATCCCGTAAAAACAAATAAAAAGTCCGGAAAAGGGCTAAAAGACCTTTAATCCGGACTAAGAGCATTTTCTTTGAAATGTTATTCTGCGCTGTACGTTTCCAACAGAATTTCCAGAATCTTGATGGCAGCATCGGTAACTACACTGCCGGGTCCAAAAATAGCTGCGGCACCGGCATCATACAGATACTGATAATCCTGTGTAGGAATAACGCCTCCCACAATTACCATGATGTCTTCCCGGCCTAGTTTTTTGAGTTCTTCTATCACCTTGGGCACAAGCGTTTTGTGGCCTGCTGCCAGGCTTGAAATACCCAAAATATGCACATCGTTCTCCACGGCTTGTTTGGCAGCTTCTTCCGGAGTCTGGAACAACGGTCCGATATCTACATCAAAACCGATGTCAGCATAACCCGTAGCTACTACTTTAGCGCCGCGGTCGTGTCCGTCCTGTCCCATTTTAGCTATCATAATTCTGGGTCTGCGCCCTTCTTGTTCTGCAAACTTGTCGGCCAGTTGTTTGGCTTTTTCAAAGCTTTCGCTTCCGATAGATTCTGATGAGTACACGCCTGAAATGGATCGGATTACTGCTTTATAACGTCCGTAAACTTTCTCTAATGCATCTGAAATTTCTCCGAGGCTGGCTCTTTTCTTAGCCGCTTCAACAGATAATTCCAGCAGGTTCTTTTCACCTGTTTCTGCTGCATGGGTTAAAGCATCAAGTGTTTTTTGTGTGGCTGCATTGTTGCGCTCATTGCGTAACTTTTCCAGCCGTTTGATCTGAGAGCTGCGCACCTGGCTGTTGTCAATTTCCAGGGTTTCTATTGGGTCTTCCTTTTCCAGGCGGTATTTGTTTGTGCCTACGATGGTTTCTTTATGCGAATCGATGCGGGCCTGCTTTCTGGCAGCGGCTTCTTCAATACGCATTTTTGGCACGCCGGTTTCAATGGCTTTCGTCATGCCTCCGAGTTTTTCAATCTCCTGGATGTGCTCCCAGGCGTTGTTAGCCATTTCTTTTGTCAGGTTTTCTACATAATACGAGCCGGCCCACGGGTCTACTACTTTTGTGATTTCTGTCTCTTCCTGCAGGTGAAGCTGCGTGTTTCTGGCTATACGCGCAGAAAAATCTGTTGGAAGTGCAATGGCTTCATCCAATGCATTGGTGTGCAATGACTGGGTATGACCCAGCGCTGCAGCCATAGCTTCTATGCTTGTCCGGGCCACATTGTTGTAAGGATCTTGTTCCTGCAAACTCCAGCCAGAGGTCTGCGAGTGAGTACGCAGCGACATGGATTTCGGATTTTTCGGGTTGAACTGTTTTACCAGTTTAGCCCACAGCATACGCGCTGCTCTCATTTTAGCGATTTCTACAAAATGATTCATCCCAATAGCCCAGAAGAAACTAAGCCGCGGCGCAAAAGAGTCAATATCCATACCTGCATCCAGCCCGGCGCGGATATACTCAAGTCCGTCGCAGAGTGTGTAGGCCAGTTCAATGTCTGGTGTTGCACCTGCTTCCTGCATGTGATATCCTGAGATGGAAATGGAGTTGAACTTCGGCATGTGTTTCGAAGTATACTCGAAAATATCAGCGATGATTTTCATGGAAGGCTTAGGTGGATAAATATACGTATTCCGCACCATAAACTCTTTCAAAATGTCATTTTGAATTGTGCCGGTAAGTTTTTCTAACGGAACCCCCTGTTCTATTCCGGAAACAATGTAAAATGCCATAACGGGTAAAACGGCTCCGTTCATGGTCATAGACACAGACATTTTATCCAGCGGGATTTGGTCGAACAAGATGTTCATGTCAAGAATAGAATCTACAGCCACGCCTGCTTTACCCACATCGCCTTCAACACGGGGATGATCTGAATCATAACCACGATGAGTTGCAAGGTCAAATGCAATGGAGAGTCCTTTTTGTCCGGCCGCCAGGTTTCTGCGGTAAAAGGCATTGGATTCTTCGGCGGTTGAGAAACCGGCATATTGCCGTACTGTCCAGGGACGAGTAGCATACATGGTGGAGTATGGCCCCCGTAAAAACGGCGGTATACCGGCAGCAAAATCCAGGTGTTCTATTTTTTCCAGATCATCACTGGTGTAGGCGCTTTTGACTTTTATTTTTTCCGGAGTTTCCCAGTCGGCTTTTACGTTATTGCGTTTTTCCCATTCTTTGCTGTCTATTGAAGATGCGGGAGCGCGCATTATATTGATGTTTTTGAAATTTGGTTTCATAATTTTTTTGTTTTTCTCAATTATTCAATACCCAGTTCGCGTTGAAACTGATATAGTGTCTCCAGTAAATTTGATTTGATATGAATGAAATGCTTGATACCTTCCTTCTGGAGCGACTCTATGCTGTCTTTCGGGTATCCTGCAATTACCAGAATAATTTTTTCATCCAGTAGTTTTTTTGCTTCCGGTGCGATTTCAGCATATTCTTCGTCAGAACTGCAGAGTACAACAATATCTGCCTCTGCATTCCGGGCAGCTTCAGTGCCGGACTTAACAGTTTCAAAGCCATTATTATCAATGGTTTCATATCCTGCACATGCAAAAAAGTTACCGGCAAACTGGGAGCGGGCACGCCGCATAGCCAGGTTGCCATAGGTGAGCATGAAGACTTTCGGACGTCTATGATTGCGTGAATACTGGTCTGTATGATAGCGCATTAATTCAAAAGCCTGAGCTCCACGATATGTTGTAAGGGGTTCAGCCTCCGCTGATTCTGCGTTGACTGATGCAGGCTCAAAAACTTCAAATGGCACTTCTTTAGTCTTGTATTCTGCTAAAGAAGGATACTGGTTTGTACCCACTAAAATTTCTTTACGTGTAGCGATGGCCATATCCCGTTTTTGGGCGGCTTCTTTAATTTGCTGCTGAATATAATTGTTTTTGAAAGCAGTAATAAAGCCACCCTGATCCTGGATTTTCAGAAATTCATTCCATGCGTTTTCAGCCAGGGCATTGGTTAAGTTTTCGATGTAATATGAGCCTGCTCCCATATCGGCAACTTTATCAAAGTAAGCTTCTTCCTTTAACAAGATTTGCTGGTTTTTGGCAATGCGCTCTGAGAATTCAGTGGGTTCTTCGAAAATTTCGTTAAATGGCATAACTGACGCTGAGTTAACGCCACCCAAAACCATTGACATGGTTTCTGTTGTGGTTCTCAACATATTCACATACGGATCATAAAGTGTTTTATTCCAACGCGCATTGGTGGTATGAATGGTCATGCGGGTATGATTGGCATCACTCGGGCCATAGGCATTTACGATATTAGCCCATAATAATCTTGCCGCCCGGTGTTTGGCGATTTCCATGAAATAAACAGGGCCGGTAGCCATGTTAAACCGGATTTTTGGAGCAATATCGTCTACCGTTAAACCTTTTTCAGTAAGTTTGGTAAGGTATTCTGCTCCTGCCGCCAGGCTATAGGCTAATTCCTGAATAATAGTACCACCGGCATTTTTGAAAGTATCAGCATGCACAGTAATAGCATCAAAGTGGGGGAGGAGTTCAGTGGCCAGAATCATGTTTTTGGTTGATTCCATGGCTTTGTCTTGTGAAGGGCAGAACTTGCCTTTTTTTACCAAGTCGCCAATCGGGTCACAATTTACAGACCCATAGATGTTGTTGAGATTTCTGTTGTATTTTTTTGCCAGCTCCTCAACAATGGCAATGATTTTATGCGAGTCGCCGTGGATGAAGTTCATCTCAATGGCTTCAGCGTAAATGTTTTCTAAAAGCTTTTCAATTTCGTCGGTAGTAGGATGATAGTCTTCTTTAAAAATAAATCCCAAAGAATCAACACCCTTCATAAGTATGTCCAGCGCTTTTTTATTGGCGCTTTTGATGTTTTTTACTTTGATGTCTTGCCTTATCCGCCAGTCATTACGCTTTATTGCGTTGCCGCGTGTATAGGGAAAATCACCGGGATAAGTTTTTAAATGGCTGAGGTTATCCAGATCTTCCCTGCGGTAATATGGTTTTATCTCAAACCCTTCTCTTGTGCGCCAAATAAGCTTTTTTTTATAATCAGCGCCTTTTAAGTCTTTATGAATTTGCTCTTCCCATGCCTGCGTGCTTGCAGGAGGGAATTCTGCAAAAAGCCTTGAATCTTTTTTGTTTTGATTCATAATATTGATTTTTGATTATCAATGATATCGTATTATCACTTAAAATAAAACACCTGTTAAATTCTAAGGTATTCTATTCATTAACAGGCTTTACGTTTGTGTGCAAAACTACAATAAAAAAGTTATAGAGATTAGTATAACGAGTATAAATTGTTATTTAATTCACAATGTTTCAAGAATAGTGTTTTACTGTTAAAACATAACTAATTCAACAACTGTTTTATCTTTGAATAACAAAAAACTATGCTGCCATGAGTTTAATAGCAATTAGCGGGAGTACAGGGTTTGTAGGTTCAAATCTTACAAAATCTCTGAAAAAAGAAGGTCACCAAATTATACCATTAACACGGGCTGATTTTAGAAAAGATGTACAAGAGATGGCCACAGAAATAGAGGGGGCAGATGTTCTGATTCATCTTGCGGGAGCCCCAATTATAAAACGCTGGAGTAAATCTTATAAAGATGAGATTTATCATAGCCGTGTAGACACAACACATTTGTTGGTGGAAGCGATGAAAAAAATGAAGGACAAACCTTCCTTGTTTATTTCTACTTCTGCTATTGGTATTTATAAAGATGGTAAAGAGCATACCGAGGAAAGCGATGAATTTTCAGATTCTTTTATGGGGGTTGTTTGCAATGACTGGGAAGCCAATGCGCGACTTGTATCGCCTGAGGTTCGTACAGTTATTTTCAGGCTGGGGATGGTGCTGGGCAAAGAAGGAGGAGCTCTGAAGACTATGCTCCCTATCTTTAAAGCAGGATTAGGCGGAAAAATTGGCTCGGGTGACCAGGGTTTTTCATGGATTCATCTTCAGGATTTGGTCAACGCATACCATTTTGTTATGGAAAAGGAATCTTTGCAAGGTGCGTTTAATCTTACCGCACCACAGCCTGTGAGCAATAAGGAATTTACGCGTCAACTGGCCAAAGCGCTGAATCGTTCCGCCATTTTTTCAGTACCTGAATTCGGGCTTAGATTGATATATGGAGAAGGCGCACAGGCGCTCACTTCCGGTGCTTTTGTAAGGCCAAAGCGATTAAACCAGGAGGCATTTAAATTTGATTTCCCAACGCTCAAAGCAGCTTTAAATGATTTGCTAAAATAACAAAGCACTCCATATCGGAGTGCTTTGTTCAAATGAAAGATATTGCAAATTAGTTAGTAACTATGTTCATTTCGTCAACCAGATGGCCTGCCCCGGCATACTTATCAATGATGAAGAGCGCATAGCGAATATCGAGCGAGATATTGCGGCACATATCCGGATCATACATTAAGTCGCTCATGGTTCCCTCCCAGTTGCGATCAAAATTAAGGCCAATGAGGTGACCATCGGCATTCAATACCGGACTTCCGCTATTGCCTCCGCTGGTATGGTTCGAAGCGATAAAACAAACATGCATTTTTCCGTCGTCAGATGCATACTTCCCATAATCCTTAGCTTCATACAATTCTTTAAGCTTGTCTTCTACCACATAATCATAAACATCAGGATTTTCTTTTTCCATGACACCTTCAAGCGTTGTAAAATGCTCATATTCCACACCATTACGGGGTTCGTAGCCATCTACCTTTCCATAAGTTACACGTAATGTGAAATTGGCATCCGGATAGAATCTTTTGGTTCTTTGGTATTGCTTTAAGCCGCGGATATATATCCGCTGGAGGCTGTCCAAATCGGTATTCCACTGTGATGTGGCCGGTGATATTTCTTTTATATAATGATCAAACAGCGCTGTTGCAAGTTCATAAGCCGGATCATTCCTGATTTTTTTGGCTTTACGCGGTTTAAAACCATCCAGAAAGTTTATGACCGACTCCTCGGAGTACATGAAGGTATCGTCGAATAATGCCTCAGCAAAAGCAGTGAAATCGCCATTATGGTTTGCGATGATATTTTGCATAAAAGAGGGCTGCAATGTAAATTCCAGGTTGTGGAAATACATATCCATCATTTTGGCTGTAATTTCCTGATCAATTTTTTTATGGTAGTTTTTAAAATGATTTTTGGTTTTGTTTTTCAGGCTTTCAATTTCGTCCTGAATTTTATTGGCTTCCGGTTCTTCCTCCTCACTTAATTCAATAAGCTTGGTAAAATTACGTGCAAAGCGGACTATTTCAATACCATAAATGGTTTCTATAAGATATGCCCTTGCTCTGCTGTAAGGTTCCAGGTCCTTATAGATTTTTTCAAATTCCGGAATTAAGTCGATGTATTTTTCCTCGCGTTCTGAATCCATTGAAGCCCACTCTGTAAAATGTTTTTCAAGATGCTTTTTGCGTTTTATGGCATCCATGCGTTTAATACCACGATTTTCGCCCTGCCACTTCTTCCATCCGTTAGAGGTTCCGGCATACTTGGCTGCATATTGAATCCGTGTTTTTTTATCTTTTTGCATATAGCGGTCCATAATATCGAGCCGCTCGGTGCGCATATCTATCCGGATAGGATTGACTTCTTCAATTTTGTTTTCGATAGCAAAAGAAGGTAAGTACTGTTCAGTGCTGCCCGGATATCCGAAAACAAAAGTGAAATCATCTTTTTTGGCGCCTTCAAGAGAAATTTTCAGACTTTTTTTGGGTTGGTAAGGAACATTATCTTCGTTGTATTCGGCAGGTTTGTTTTCATCATCAGCATAAATGCGGAAAACACTAAAATCTCCGGTATGGCGGGGCCACATCCAGTTATCAGTGTCGCCACCAAATTTGCCGATATTAGATGGGGGAGCACCTACTAACCTTACATCCTTAAATTCTTCATAAACAAACATATAAAACTCATTGCCGTAATAGAAAGGTTTTATCACGGCATTGTAATGAGTTCCTTCTTCGGCTTCTGATGTAAGCTGATCAGTAACTTTATCAACTGCATCTTTTCTTTGTTGTTCTGTCATATCTGAAGTGACATCAGCAAGAACTTCCTCGGTTACATCTTCAATTCGAACTAAGAAAGTAGCAGAAAGGCCTGGATTGGCCAATTCTTCTTCATGATTCATTGCCCAGAAACCATCAGTAAGGTAATCATGTTCTACTGAACTATGTGATTGAATGGCACCGTATCCACAATGGTGGTTAGTAAGCAACAATCCTTTATCTGAAATCACGTCACCTGTACAGCCACCCCCAAAGATGACAATGGCATCCTTCAGGCTTGCCTGGTTAATACTATAAATATCTTCTGCAGTCAAACGCATACCCATATCACGCATATCTTTTTCTACAAACCGGTTTAATAATGAAGGAATCCACATTCCTTCCTTGGCAATGCTTTGAGCAGATATTATTAAAATGAGTACAAATACACCTATAATTTTTTTCATAATATTTATTTAAGCGTTAATAATTTATTTACGGGCAATGGTTTCAATTTCAACCATCACATCCAGCGGCAATTTACCCACTTGGTAAGCTGCTCTTGCCGGAGGATTTTCAGGGTAATATTTGCCATAAACCTCATTCATGTCTTTAAAGTTATCCATGTTTTTTAACAGGCATGTTGATTTGATGACGTCTTTGTAGTCGAAACCCGCCTCAGCGAGGATGGCGCCTATGTTTTTCATAACCTGTTCAGTTTGTTCACGAATACCGCCTTCAACTACTTTACCGGTAAAAGGGTCCAAGGGAACCTGTCCGGAAATATACAGGGTACCGTCCACCTCAATGGCTTGGCTGTAAGGGCCAATAGCTTGTGGAGCTTTGCTTGTTTTTATTGTTTTTTTCATACAATCTTATTTTTTTGGTTTAGTTGGGTCAAATATACAAAACAGGAATTTATTTAGGTAAAAAAGTCTCAACACCGCGAGAAATAGTCTTGGATTAACCCTTCCTGTTGGCTTTAAAGGAAGACCAGTTGGGATGAATGATCGGTCTGTAAAGTGTTTTATAAATGAAAAAAGAGGGTAGGGTGACTACAGGATTTTCTATTTTATTATGTCCGGAATGATTGCTGTTAATAGCAATTCTAATCCATCAGTTTTTCGCAAGGTTAAACCCGCAATTCTGATTGTTTTGTTCTGTCCTTGCTTCCTTTGTGGAGCGTAGCGGAACAATGGAAGCAAGGACATGGACAGGGCTGTTCTATGCATTTTCATGGTTTTTTATTTTGACTTGTTCAACAATAACATTAAGGACAAACCTCGGCATCCGCCAAAATCCGCGTAATCCGTATACAGCCAAAAAAAAGCCTCCCCCG
>CAYXJS010000091.1:0-11168 GCA_964465045.1 uncultured Bacteroidales bacterium
GGGTTTGGGTGAGGGGAACACGGCTTTGATAAGGGGAACACGTCATCAAAAAAACAAGAAAAAGCAAATCAATACAGGCTGATAGTATCTGCTGTTTCATGAAAAATACCTAAATTTGAGGACATGACAGATCAGTCCATTAAAATATCAGCCGAAAGGAAAAAAGATAATCTGCACATCATGCTTGAGGGTGATGCTCCTATCAGTGAATTACATATGCTGAAGGATCGTCTGCTTCGCAAGACCGATGGCTATGAAAGGATACATGTTGTTTTGAAACAACCCAATGAAATCCGCTTTTCTTTACTCCAGATGTTGTTGGCTTTGCGGAATACAAAAGAGCAAAAGGTAGTCGTGTCGGTTGAAACGAATGAAGAACAATATGAATTGATTAAACGTGCAGGTTTTTCAACCCTGTTCAACATTAAAGATTAACAATATGCCAAAAAAAATTCTGGTAGTAGATGATGCGGAAAGCATCCGTGATGTGGTAAGCTATACATTGCGTCAGCAAGGTTATGAAGTAACTACGGCTTTCGATGGTCAGGATGCTTTCGAAAAACTTTCCAAAGAATCGTTTCCGCTAATTATTACAGATTTATACATGCCTCGTCTGGATGGTTTAGAGCTTATTAAAAAAATCAGAACGCTCGATAGCTACAAAGGTGTTCCTATTTTGTTTTTGACAACCGAATCGCAGCTTGACAAAAAACGCCAGGCAAAAGCTGCCGGCGCTACCGGCTGGATAGTAAAACCCTTTCAACCCGAAAAACTGGTTAATGTCGTTAAAAAGGTATTGCGCTGATGGATACCAACAGATTCAGGGAAACATTTAAAGAGGAAGCTTTTGATAATCTTGAAACCATCGAAAGCAGTTTGCTGGAGATTGAGAAAGGCAAGGCCCAAGGAGCAGTTGATGAAATTTTTAGGGCCATGCATTCGCTCAAGGGAGGTGCCTCGATGTTTTCCTTTCCGCACATCCATAGCCTGGCACATCATCTCGAAAATATTTATGAAAAATTCCGAGACCAAAAGCTGCATCCTGATGATAACTTGATTTCGATAACATTTCAGGCATGCGATTTTATCAAATCCCTGTTAGACCAAAACGATACCCCTGCAGAGCAAGAGTCGTATGAGGCTTTTTTGAATCACCTTGAATCGCTTACCGATCCCAAACCTGCTGATAGTGAGGTTACGAAGCAAGAATCAAAAGCGGGCGTAAAAACCTATTTCATTCGCTTTGTTCCCGGACAGCAGATCATTAAAAATGGTATCAATCCGATTTATCTTTTAGATGATTTAATGAATTTGGGCGCCGGCTATTCATTGCTGCGTACTGACAAAATACCTCCTTTGCCGGATGCAGATCCGGAACTTTGTTATATCTATTGGGATATTTTGGTTGCTACCAAATCTAATGAAGAAGAAATTAAAGAGGTTTTTCTGTTTGTGGAAGATGAAAGCGATATTTCAATCAGTTTGGTTGCTGAAACTGATTTGCTATCCGTCAGAGAAGTTAAGGATATCTTACATCAACTTTCTGAAAATGCTGAAATTCCTGTAAAAAAGATACAAAGTTATGCTGTTGCAAAATCAAGTTATAATGGTACAGGTTTTTCAGCATTAAAATCGGCAGATTCAGGCCCGTTGCCATCTATTAAAGTTTCTTCAGATAAAATTGATGATTTAATGAATACGGTGGGTGAGATGGTCACCTTTGGTTCACGCTTAACGGCTTTAGCCTATGAAAAAGAGAGCAGTGAACTTGATGAGTTGCAGGAAAGCATGGCTAAGCTTACCTCACGGCTTCGCGAAATTGCTTTTGATATCACATTGGTACCACTTACTACCATGCTTCTGCGCTTCAGGCGGCTGGTGCGCGATTTATCAAAAGAGCAGGGTAAACACATCGAATTTCATGCAGAAGGCACAGAAACACAGCTTGATAAGACTATCATAGAGCACTTGTATGAACCGGTGATGCATGTTTTGCGAAACAGCATAAGCCATGGTATTGAAACGCCTCAGGAACGCGAAAAGGCAGGGAAAAATCCTCAGGCACAGATTCGACTAAAAGCGTATTATGATGGACCGGAGGTAATTATTGAAATTGAAGATGACGGAAAAGGGTTTGAGCTGGATAAAATAAAATCGCGTGCAATAAATAAAGGCTGGGTAGAAAAAGAGGCGGAATTATCTGAAGAAGAATGGCTTAACCTTACGTTTGAACCGGGGTTTACAACGGCTCGTGAAACTGATGGTGTTAGCGGTCGCGGTGTGGGTATGGATGTGGTAAAAAGCAAACTTGCCGAAATTAAAGGAGATGCCAAAATTCAATCAAAGCAGGGCAAAGGAGCTACAATGATACTCTCTATTCCGCTAACGCTTTCCATATTAGAGGGCCTCACTGTAAAATGCGATGACCTGAACCTGGTGATTCCGGTAAGCGCTGTAATTAAAATCGATTCTGTGCCACGCGAAAAATTACTGCGCCACAACCGGTTTATGGCGCTTAACAATGAAAGTATTCCGCTGGCTCCGCTTTTCTTTGAACCCGATACCAAACATCCCGATAAGGAATACCCGGTAGTGATTGTGCAAAACAACAACCGGAAATACGGATTAGTAGTACAATATCTGCTGGGGAATAGTCAGGTTGTATTAAAGTCTTTGGGCAATTACCTGAAAAATACAGACGTTTTCTCCGGAGGATGTGTCTTGGGGGATGGGTCAATTGGTTATGTGCTGGATATTAAGCGGTTTGTTAATGCCGCATCCCGCAAAGGAAATAAAATAAGTTAGTACGATGAAACAAATTCATGATATACAGCAAAACGCGGACACGTTTTTTATATTCAGGATACTGAAGGAGTATTTTGCCGTGGAAATAGAACGTGTTGATAATGTGTTGGAAATGATAAAACCAGCGCGTATCCCTGAAACACCAGACTATCTTGAGGGCATCATAAATGTGCGTGGTGCACTTTTGCCTGTAGTGAATGCCCGGGTGAAATTCGGTATGCAAAATCCTGAATTCAAAGAAGATGCCTGTATTATTATCCTGGAAATATTCGGGCATCAGGAACAGTTTAAACTTGGCCTGATGGTGGATTATGCCGAAGATGTGTTTACCCGGCAGGATTCATCAACCGAAAAAGTGCCGGATATGGGCTTAAAGATGAATCCGGATTACATCACAGGCGCTTTTGTAAAAGAGAATGAAATTGTATTTGTACTGGATATTGATGAAATTTTCAGTCAAAAGGAAGTAACGGAATTGCTTAACGCAGACAAAAAACAAAAAGACAAATGATATGAAGGAATTTATCGATGAAAATGCAATGCTGGTTTTTGCGCTGGTACTGATATTTGTACTGGCGCCACTGGCAATCGGGATATTGAGGATGGTTTACAAAAATTCTATCCTGTTCAGGTTTGGACAAATTGCTATCGGTCCGGTTATTATAATTGTGTTTCTGGCCTATTCTGTAGGCATGAATATAGAAAACCTGGTATGGGCTGGCCCGGCAGGAGTGATTGCTTTTGTTGCAATATTTTACTTTACCTCTAAACATATCCAGAAACCATTGAGTCAGCTTGCTGATAAAATCGAAAAGCTTGCTGAAGGAAAGATCGATATGGACGTGGAAGAAGACCTGAAAAAACGTAAGGATGAGTTTGGCACCATCGCCCAGTCAATGGCTTATACTTTAGGCAAACTGACCGAAATTACAGGCAGCATTATTGCCGGGGCGGATAACATCAAAACGGCGAGCCAGGAGCTGAGCAATAACTCGCAGCAGCTTTCGCAGGGAGCCTCAGAGCAAGCTTCTTCTACAGAGGAAGTTTCATCTTCTATGCAAGAGATGGCGACCAATGTAGAGCAAAACACTAAAAATGCCAGGGAAGCTGAAAATATTGCCAATGAAGTAGGGCAACATATTGACTCACTGGGGAACTCATCGCGCGACAGCCTGGATGCCATCAAATCCATTGCTGAGAAAATCAGTATCATTAACGATATTGCCTATCAAACCAATATCCTGGCGCTGAATGCCTCTGTGGAGGCTGCCCGGGCCGGAGAGCACGGCAGGGGATTCGCCGTGGTGGCTTCAGAGGTGCGAAAACTTGCCGAAAGAAGCCGGCAGGCTGCCGGTGAAATCGACAAACTCTCAAGCTCCAGCGTAGAAATTACTTCTCAAACACGCAATTTGCTGGTAGAAATGTTGCCAAACATCGAAAAAGCCATCAAACTCATCAGAGAAATTTCTTCAGCAAGCATTGAGCAAAACTCAGCAGGAGAGCAAATCAACAGTACAATTCAACAGCTAAACCAGATTACACAAAGCAACGCAGCTTCATCAGAAGAAATGGCTACCAGCTCTGAAGAGCTCGATTCACAGGCACACCAGCTTCAGGATGCTATCCGGTTTTTCCAGGTAAAAGAACAGGCCCTGCGGGAAATCAAACGAGAAGCTTCAAAGCAATACCGTCACTTTGAAGAAAAACAACACCAGCAGCAGGGGCAGGCAGCATCAAAAAAAGGAATAAAGTATAACCTGGATGATGATGAGATAGATAAGGAGTATGAGCAATATTAACAAAAATGGATAATACACGTCTTTTTGAGCAAGCTTACAGGGCTACATTAACAGATGAGGATTTTAAGCGCCTTGCAGCGATAATTGAACGCGAGAGCGGAATTAAAATGCCTCCCGAAAAAAAAGTAATGCTCCAAAACAGGCTCAAAAAGAGGCTTTATCAATTGGATATGCAGGATTTTAAAACGTATTCTGATTTCGTTTCGCATCCAACTAAAGGAAAACGTGAAATACTTTACCTGCTTAATTTTATCAGTACAAATAAAACGGATTTTTTCCGCGAGGCGCAGCATTTCAGCTATCTTGAAAATGAAATCCTGCCGGCTTTACTAAAACAAAAAACTTCTTTAAAAGTCTGGAGCGCCGGATGTGCAAGTGGCGAAGAGGTTTATTCTCTGGCAATCCTGATGCAGGAAGTTCGCCATGAATATAATTTCGATTTTAGTATTTTGGGATCGGATATTTCTGATCCGGTATTGAGAAAAGCCAGTAAAGCAGTGTATCATGAAAAAGACATCACGGAAATACCACTAAAACTCAGAAAGAAATATTTTCTCAGGAATAAGAATCCACAAAAACCATTAGTGAGAATTGTTCCTGAAATAAGAAAAAAAGCTTCTTTTCGTTATCTGAATTTTATGACTGAGAAGTATGAGATGCCTTACCAGTTTGACATCATTTTCTTCAGAAACGTACTGATTTATTTTCATAAAGAAGTTCAGTATAAAGTGCTTACTAAAATTCTGGATAACCTTGTTACCGGGGGATATCTTTTTATTGGGCATGCTGAAAACGTTTTGGGTTTTCAGTTGCCGCTGAAAAAGGCCGGGCCTAACATTTTTCAAAAAACTACACTATGACACAAGAAAACCGTAATTCGCAGCATAATATCCTGGTAGTGGATGATAGCCAGGCAAGTCTGGATTTAATAAAAAGCATTCTGGATGCTCCTGATTTGAGAATTGCTACGGCCTTATCAGGTAAAACGGCTCTGAAAAAAGTCAGGGCAAATCCCTTTGATTTGATTTTGCTGGATATTGTCATGCCGGAGATAGATGGCTTTCAGGTTATGGAAACACTGAAGAAGCATAACGACACAAAGGATATTCCGGTCATTTTCATTACGGCCAAAAACGATGAAAAAAATACGATTAAGGGATTTAAGGCCGGGGCTATGGATTACGTTACCAAACCCTTTAACGAATCTGAGCTGGTAGCCCGCATCCGTAATCACCTTGAACTGAAGCGCTCAAAAGAAAACCTGGTCAGAGCCAAAGACGAGGCCGAGAAGGG
Organism: uncultured Bacteroidales bacterium; assembly: GCA_964465045.1. Classification (GTDB taxonomy): domain Bacteria; phylum Bacteroidota; class Bacteroidia; order Bacteroidales; family JAIPAH01; genus JAIPAH01. The sequence goes on from CAYXJS010000091.1 coordinate 5,898, forward strand.
ATCGCGAATCAAAAGCGAGTTTCTGGCCAACATGAGTCACGAAATACGCACGCCTATATCGGGGATTTTGGGTGTGGTTGACTTGCTGAAAGGAACAAAGCTGGATAAGGAACAAGAAGGATATTTGCAGATTATTGAATCCAGTACGGATTTGTTGCTGACCATCATCAATGATATTCTTGATTTGTCTAAGATTGAAGCCGGTAAGATGACACTGGAAGAAATCCCTTTTGATTTGCAGAAGAACCTTGAGGATGTCATGGCGTTGTTCAAATCCAAGACCAGGGAAAAAGGTTTGTATTTGAAACTTGACGTGGATGAACGCATTCCTCCGGTTTTAAAGGGCGATACGGTTCGTATCAAGCAGATATTTATGAACCTGATATCCAATGCCATTAAGTTCACGAAAAAGGGCGGCGTTACAGTAAAGGTATCTGTCAAAAAGCAGGATGAAGCGCATGTAACTTTGCTTGGAGAAGTTATAGATACCGGCATAGGCATAGATGACGAATCCAGGGAAAAACTGTTTAAAGCCTTTTCGCAGGCCGATGTGTCAACAACACGCAAACACGGCGGCACCGGGCTGGGGCTTGCCATATCGCGCAACCTGGTCAGGATGATGAGTGGGTATATTGGTGTGGAAAGCCAGCCCGCAAAGGGATCGGATTTCTATTTTACGATCAAACTGAAAAAAGGCAAACAGGATGAATTGAAGAAGAAAAGAGCACAGGCTCAAAAACTGCTGGCTCCCGACGTCCAATTCCGTATTTTACTGGTAGAGGATAATGCCATCAACCAAAAAGTATCCACGATGTTGCTCAAGCAGATGAACCAGCAAGTGGAGCTGGCCGAAAACGGGAAAGTAGCCGTAGAAAAAGCACGGGAGAAAGACTACGATTTGATCTTTATGGATTTGCATATGCCCTTGATGGACGGATATGAAGCCACTGAACGTATCAGGGCACAAGAAAGGGAAGACCGGCGAAACAAGGCATTCATCGTAGCTGTTACGGCTAATGCAGCCGTAGAAGATAAAGAAAAGTGCTTTCAGGTAGGTATGGATGAATACATCTATAAACCCTTTAAAAAAGAGAATTTAGTTACGATATTCAATCAACTGATTTCAAAAAATAAAAATAATGACAAATAAAAAAGATATCGAACTTCTTGAAACAATGAAGAACCGGATAGAGGAGTTTCAAAATGCAATAAAAGAGCGAGATGCCTTGCGTATACAACTACAGGAAGTAAACCGGAAGTTGCAGGACGCCGAGGCATTTAAAAGTCATTTTATTGCCCGGATTTCCAATGAAATCATCAATCCGTTTACGGCTATTCTTACGATTTCGGATAATTTGAGGAAAGGTAAGTTCCTTGACAAGGATGAGTTGCAAAAAATGGTGGGGTATATTTATGATGAAGCTATGTTTTTGGATTTTCAGTTGAAAAATCTTTTTACAGCAGCTAAAATTGAAGCCGGAGAAATGGAAAGGGACATTGAAGCGGTTTTTCCGGTCTCTGTTATTGATATGGCTCTGAAAGAGTATGAAAAGGAAATGGCAAAAAAGGAGCTGAAACTGGAAAAGGATATTGATTTTACTAAAAATACGGAATTCAGAACGGATAAAGACAAACTGGAACTTATTGTGAAGAATATACTGTCTAATGGCATTAAGTTTTCGGATAAATCAAGCACTTTAACTATAAGAAGCCGTTTAGTTGATGACAAATTAACTTTTGAAGCAGAGAATCAGGGAAGTCAAATTTCTGAAGAACAACTGGAAGTGGTTTTCGACCGTTTCAGACAACTTGATACCCGCATTCATTCCTTAAATCCGGGTAGTGGCATAGGTTTATCCATTTGCCGCGAACTGGCAGAGCTGCTCAACGGTGAAATCCATGCAGAAAGCACAGGAAAAGGCATGCGGTTTAAAGTTACACTGCCACATCTGCCGGCTGATATGATGGAAACCAATAGCGATGAAATCTTTTTTGAAAACGGAGACCAGGAACCCGGAGAAACATTATAAATGGCAGGAATTTACAAGCATTATCTTTATCCTTCAACAATTAAAATAGCTGCAACAGAAATGGAAATCCATACCATTCTGGGTTCTTGCGTGGCTGTGTGTCTTTTTGATGAGCGGCAAAAGACAGGCGGGATGAATCATTTCATGCTGCCATTCTGGAATGGGAAAGGATTGGCATCGCCAAAATACGGTAATATTGCCATCGAAAGATTGCTTGCTCGGATGCTGGATAACGGTTCACGCCGCCGCGACCTTGTCGCTAAGGTTTTTGGCGGTGGCAATGTGTTGGGATTTAACAACAGTAAAGACCATGTAGGATTACGGAATGCAGAACTGGCAATCCGTCTGTTACAGGATGAGCGTATCCATATAGCTGCGCGGAGTATAGGTGGGGAACAGGGCCGCAAAATAATTTTTTATTCGCAAACGGGGAAGGTTCATCAGCGTTACATTAACCGCATGAAAATGTATGACATGCCCGTACCTGAAGCCAGACAAAAACTGAAATGATGCAAAGCGCCAAGAAAATACTGATAGTGGATGACTCGAAGTATATGCAACGATATCTTCGGGATTTAATAGCTTCTGATGATCGCTTTGAAGTCAGCGGAACAGCGGGAGACCCTTATGAGGCTGTTAAGATTATTGCACAGGAAGCCCCAGACCTGATTACGCTGGATATTGAAATGCCCCGTATGAGCGGTCTGGCTTTCCTGAAAAAAATTATGCGTCAGCATCCCATTCCCGTTATTATTATCACTAGTCAGAACATCAATCAAATAGAGGCAGCTATGGAAGCACTGAGAGAAGGCGCCGTAGAAGTGATTTCCAAAAACGATATCACACCTGCCGATCATGAAGGCCGAAAAAACCTGCTTGAGAAAATCTGGACGGCATCCAATAGTAAAGTAACCCGCTTTACTCCTGAAAAAATTATGGATAATCCTATTCATATCCATCACAAACAGAATAACGGGAGCAATAAATTAATTTTGATGGGCGCTTCTTCGGGCGGTACACGCACAATTTCTGAAATTCTCACGCGCCTGCCTACAGGCATTCCACCTATTGTTATCGTACAGCACATTCCAGAACAGATGTCTTTTCTTTTTGCCCGCCAGCTAAATCAGGTATGTCCTTTTTATGTGAAAGAGACTGAGAACAATGATATGCTGGTAAAGAATCAGGTACTTATAGCTCCCGGAAACCGGCATATTGAGCTAAAAGAAACTGCCTATGGTATCAAGGCACGCATAACACATGGGCCTCCGATCAACCATGTGCGGCCCTCTGTAGATAAGCTTTTCTTTTCGGCTTTGCCTTTTGCTTCGCGCGATATCACGGCCATACTTCTTACAGGAATGGGCAGCGATGGGGCGCAAGGACTGTTAAAACTTAAGGAAAAAGGCGCTTATACCATTGCCCAGGACGAAAAAAGCGCTGTGATTTATGGTATGCCCAAAGTAGCTAAAGAAATAGGAGCCGCCAAAGCGATTATGAATCCCAATGAAATTATAGCATATCTTAAAAAGTTTGTTTAAGCGCTTTCATGGGCTGTCCGGCGGATGATTTCATCCTGCAAATCTTTCCCTAAATCATTGAAATAATCGCTGTACCCTGCTACCCGCACAATCAGGTCACGATGTTTTTCCGGGTTTTTCTGGGCATCACGAAGGGTGTTAGCATCGGCTACATTAAACTGGATATGATGTCCGTCCATCCTGAAATAGCCACGAATAAGATACCTGAGTTTTTTAATGTCGTCGTCTGTTTTAAAAAAAGAGGGTGAAAACTTCTGATTCAGCAATGTTCCTCCGGTTTTGATATGATCAATTTTAGCTGCTGATTTTAGAACCGCCGTTGGGCCGCAGCGATCGGTTCCCTGAACAGGAGATATTCCCTCACTTAGCGGTTGGCCGGCTTTTCTGCCATCAGGTGTAGCGCCAATTTTAGAACCAAAATATACATGACTGGTTGTTGGCAGCATATTAATGCGGAATTTTCCACCGCGGGCGGTAGGCCTGCCGTTTACGGCATTAAAAAAGGCATTGAAAACAAAAGTGGCATGCTGATCGACTTCATCGTCGTCATTTCCATATTTCCGGGGGGCTTCAGAAAGCGCTTTCTGCAAAGTTTCATCTTCCTTAAAATTTGAATTTAATGCTGTTATTAAAGATTTTATATCGATTTTACGCTCTTCAAAAACATATTGCTTCAAAGCCGCCAGGCTGTTCGTGATGCTGCCAAGTCCCACTCCCTGGATATAGCTGGTATTGTATCGGGCGCCTCCGGCATTGTAATCAATTCCTTTATCAATGCAATCATCAATGATCAGCGATAAAAAAGGCACCGGAAGATGATAGGCAAATATTTTTTCAATCGCATTATTGCCCCGGATTTTGATATCTATGAAATATTGTAGTTGCTGTTTGAAAGCCTCTTGCAGAGATTCAAAAGTCTGTAGCTTTTTGAATTCTCCATTGTCTATTCCGGTTTTTTTACCGGTAAACGGGTCAATACCGTTATTTAGTGTTATTTCCAGGACTTTGGTGAGGTTACAGTATCCCGTAAGGATGTAACTCTCTTTCCCGAAAGCGCCGGTTTCCACACATCCACTTGCTCCTCCGTTACGTGCATCGATGATGGATTTCCCTTGCAGCAGCAGTTGCTGGACAATGGCATCTGTGTTAAAGAATGAAGGTTGGCCAAAGCCGGTTTTAGCAATTTTTAAAGCGCGGTCAATGAAGGCATCCGGCGATTTCCGACTGATCTGTACCATGGAACTGGGCTGCAGAATGCGCATCTCTTCTATCACATCCAGTATGATGTAGCTGAGTTCATTTACCGCATCATGACCGTTTGGGGTAACACCTCCAAGATTAATCAGCGCAAAATCAGTATAGGTGTTGCTTTCCTGCGCTGTAACACCGATTTTGGGTGGTGAGGGATGGTTGTTGAATTTAATCCAGAACGCTTGCAGCAATTCTGTTACCTGCTCATGAGTTATGATGCCTTCTTTAAGATCCTGTTTATAAAACGGATATAAATGCTGGTCGAGCCGTCCGGGATTGAAAGAGTCCCATGGATTAAGCTCTGTAATCACACCCAGATGCACAAACCAATAGTATTGCAAGGCTTCATGAAAACTCCGGGGTTTGTTAGCCGGTACATTCCGGCATATTTCAGCCATTTTTTTCAGTTCTTGCCGTCGCGTTGTATTCGAGGTTTCCTTTGCTTGCTG
>CAYXJS010000092.1:0-3636 GCA_964465045.1 uncultured Bacteroidales bacterium
TATTTTGAAGACAACCAGGATTTAGAGACTACTTATGTCCCTTCAGGTGATGATCTGGACGGATCACCCGTTCAACTCACACTAACGGCTTCAGCACTTGACCCGTGCACTGGTGATGTTTCAGATTTCCTCATGGCAGAAGTGAACCCTGAACCTATAGCAGATGCCGGAGCAGATGCTGAGATTTGTGAAGGCTCAAATTATGTTTTTGATGATAACGACGTCGGCTCTGAGCATGCCAGCAGCGTTTCGTGGTCCACAGCAGGGGATGGCAACTTTCAAAATCCCAATCAGTTGGAGTCAACATACATTCCCGGTAGCGAAGACATTTCCAATGGTGAAGTTGAACTCATTCTCACCGCTGATGGTGAAGATGCATGTAACAATGAAACTAACAGTGACACAATGACCCTGCATATTATACATCAGCCTGTTGTTGAAGTTTCAGCCCCGGAAACAGTTTGTGAAAATGACACAATAGACCTTACTGCCTCTGTGGAGTCTAGTAATGAATTATTATGGACAAGCTCTGGAAACGGAGAATTTACCGATGACACCGCCACTGAAACTGAATACATTCCAAGTGAGGAAGATATAGTTAACGAGGAGGTTACCATAACCGTAGCAGCGCAGGCAATTTCACCATGCTCGGAAAGTGACGAGGATGAGGTCACAATCACCTTTGATCCCCTGCCAACAGCTAGTGCAGGTAATGATGCAGAAACCTGCGACAATGAACCCTATTTACTTGACGGAAGTATTGAAAACGCTTCTGCTTATGAATGGAGTACTGAAGGAGACGGAAACTTTGACGACAGCTCTATTCTTAATCCATCTTATACTCCCGGGTCAGAAGATGCGCAAAACGGAAGTGTAGAACTCTCAATATCAGCGCAACCAGAAGGTGCATGTAATGTTGAAATCAGCGACAGCATGATTCTCTCATTTATTCCCGGCCCCCAGGTGAATGCAGGTAACGATACTGCGATTTGTGAAGACATAGAGTTTGAAACTGCCGGCACTGCTTCAAATGCTTCAGAAACGGAATGGAGCACAAGCGGTGATGGCTCTTTTACTGATCAATCAGATTTGATTACAGATTACATTCCAGGTGAGGAAGACATAGCATCCGGTGAGGTTTATCTTATTCTAACAGGCAGCAATGAAAACTGCAGCGACACACATGACTCCCTGCTCTTGACCATCACACCGGCGCCGGTTACAAATGCGGGCGACGACACTACTTTTTGTACTGATGCACAAAGCGATGAAATCACCTTTGCTCTGAATGCAGCCACTGCTGATGAATATTCTGATATTGAATGGAGCACAGACGGAGACGGCGAGTTTTCTGATCCTTCTGCTTTAAACCCCGAATATACGTTTGTAGAGAATGATATCGAAGAACAGGAAGTGACACTCACATTAACTGCTTATCCTAACGATCCATGTCTAGATCCTGTTAATGATGCTATTACGCTTAGCTTTAATTACAACCCTATTGCAAATGCCGGTGCAGACGATGAAGTTTGCGAAGGAACAGAAATTGAACTAATCGGATCAGGAAGCCTGTATTACACTTCCATGTATTGGCACAGGATTCCGGAACCGGGAGGGAGCTTTGAATTTCAAAACAGTGATACTGCATATTATACCCCCTCTCAGGAAGATTACGAAAACGAAGAAGTAAGCTTCAGACTTGAAGTAAATAATTTAGATTGTACAACCGACTATGACACAGTAGCTTATACAATACAAAGAAGCCCCAAAATAGATGCCGGCGAAGATTATGAAACCTGTAATACAGACACTGAAATTGAGCTGGAAGCTGAAGCAGAGTTTGCCAATGGCTTTCAGTGGGACGCCATTGATGGGGCCGACGGCGAGTTTGATGATGACGAAATTGCTGAACCGGTTTATACCATTGGTGAAGATGACATTAGTAACGGCTATGTGAGTCTGGTAGTTTCGGGTTGGGCAGAAGAGCCTTGTGATACACCTGCACGTGATACACTTGAAATAACCATCCTCGATAATCCTACAGTAGATCTTGGTGATGACATGGAAGCATGCTCAGGTGAGTCTGTTGAACTGGTTGCCGATGCAGAAAACTTCAGCACCTTTGAATGGAGCACCAGCGGCGACGGCGAATTCTCCGATCAAGACCTGGAAACACAGTATACCATAGGCGAAGAGGATGCTGAAAACGGAGAAGTGACTATTACTTTTACAGCCGAACCTGATTCTCCATGCTCTGAAACAAATGAAGATGAGATTATCATTTTTATCAAGGAAGGAGCTGTTATTGACATCGATGATGTGACTTCTGCCAACTACAACGAAAGCTATACATTTGAGCCAGAAGTAACTTCCTCGTCAAACAATCTGAGCTATGCATGGGAACCCGAGGACTTGCTCGAAGATCCGGAAGAAAAAAATGCTACTACAATTCCTTTTCCATCTGACGGAGATAGCACATATTTATTCACATTAAATGTAACCAATGAAGATAACGGATGCGTTGTTTCTGATACTACCCGGGTTTATCTTGATTTAGGCGAGATTGATATTGAGATGGATGAATCGGTGCATGTTTGCGAAGGAGGCTCTGTTACGCTCGATGCAGAGGCCAGTGGCGGTACCGGCGAGTACACGTATTACTGGCAGGCTGAGGACAACAGCGGCTGGACATCAGAAAGCTCAAGCCCAACGGTAAGTCCCGAAGAAGAAACTACTTATACAGTAACCGTGAATGATGGCAATACATCTCCATCGGCAGAAATCACTGTTTTTGTTGAACCAAATCCCGATACGCCTTCTATAGATTCCGGAGCACAAGAAACGGAGCAGGAAGCTGAAGAAGTATATACCACAACAGGAAACGACCTGGCATACTACGAATGGTGGGCTAAAAACGGCAGTGTTACAGAAGGACAAGGAACTAAAGCCGCTACTATAGAATGGGGAACAGCAGGTACAGGAATTGTTTACTTAAGGATGGCCAGTGAATTCGGGTGTGTAGGAGATACTTCAGAGTATGCAGTAAGTATCGGAACCATTTCCGTAGCAGAAATCCCGGAAATGGAAAATCTGCAAATCTATCCCAACCCGGCAAAAGACAGGCTGCATATTTCTTTCAGCCTTGACAGAAACCAAGATATCCGTTATGAAGTTATAGACAGCCGCGGAAATTTAGTTTTAGCCAAACCTGTAAAGGCGATGCAGGTAGGTGATCAAGAATTAACGATAGATATGCAAACCTGGCCGGAAGGGATGTACCTTCTAAAATTAATAGCTGATGAAAATCAGACAATAAAAAGGTTTATTAAAACGCGTTAAGTATTGGTAAAATCTGCTTAATGCTCATTGTAGGACACTAGAATACAAAGAAACTATAGTTATATTGACAAAGGAGAGTAGTCTGAGTTTGGGTTTTAGCCCGAAAAGTTTTTATAATTCCAGTATTTAATATTACTTTTGCAAACGCTTTAAGCAAAGCATTGGGAGTTTAGTCCCGCCAGCGGCGGGGACGCTTCGTTCGGGTTCTTTACCTTTTTCTAATTGAGTATTTTTTCGGGGTGTAGTCCCGCCAGCGGCGGGGACGCTTCGTTCGGGTTCTTTACCTTTTTCTAATTG
>CAYXJS010000092.1:3736-10980 GCA_964465045.1 uncultured Bacteroidales bacterium
TTTTCTACTAATGAGTTACTTTGTCTATATTCTGCAAAGTTTGAGCAAGTTCACATCTCACCAATCTCATCGGCAATTTGCCGGCCTTGCTTGATGCGATCTGACATTCCTATGCCGTCGCGCATATTTCCGGCAAGCACTAAACCAGGATGCTTTTGTTCTAATTCTTTGATCTTAGCCAGTCGCTCCCCTGAAGATTTACCATATTGCGGAATGGCATGCTGATAGCGGAAAATCCTTACCAGGTCGGGATTAAAATCTGGCATAACCATCATCTGTTTTACTTCATTTTCAGTCATTTCTAAGATGGCTTTATCACTTTTATCAACTTCAGAAGGACGCCTTACGCCGCCCAGAAACACGGACAGCAGAGCTCCCTTTTCCGGAGCGCGACCTTTAAGAAAAGCTGAAGGAAGCAAAACACCCAGCACATCACGCTTTTCTTTGAATGGCACCAGACCGCCAAAAGCATTTAATTCTCTTCCGTTCCACTGATTAAACCCCAAAGCCACTTGCACGACTTTAGCGTAAAGAAGATTATCCACTTTATCCAAATCATCCTGAGAAAGAAATTCAAACAATCCACCAAGAGCATGTGAACCTCCTGTGAATACTACTTTTTTCGCTTCTATCTCACCGGAATCATGCTTTATGCGATATCCATCAGCCGACTTTGAAATTTTTAGTTTTTCATTTCCGGAGATAATATTTTCTTCTCCGATTTTATGGGCAAGAGCGTTAGTGAGGTTTGACAATCCCCCTTCCACAGAAAAAACGTCTTTTGTTGCCTTTTTTTCTCTTTCCGGTTTTGGCTCTTTGCTTTTTTTAATAGCACCGCCAATAAAACTTCCGTAATCCTGCTCAAGGTTATATAGCTTAGGCAAGGCATATCGCGGCACGAGATAGGAAGGGTCTCCGGCATATATCCCTAAAATAAAAGGGTCTACGGCATACTGCAAAAAGCTTTTCCCCATGCGGCGCCTGACCAATTGCTCCAGGGTTTCATCAGGATTATCACCGGTTTTACGGAAAGGCTCTCCTAAAATCCTGAACTTATCTTTTAGCGAAAACAATGGCGTTGTAATGCCTCCCATGAGTCCTGAGGGGAGTTCCTTCCAACTGTCGCCTTTCCAAACCCAGCGTTTTTTTGCAGCTTCATCGGCAATTTCGAGTTTACACTCATCAGCAACATCTTCTAACAGCTCAGCCGCTTCAGGAGAGGATAAGACCCCGGTATTCGGACCTGATTCAAAAACAAAGCCTTTTTCGCGATGCGTCTGGATAACGCCTCCCACGTGCGTGTCTTTTTCGATCACCTTTACTGTTTTGCCGTATTTACTTAGGTAAAAAGCCGTTGTTAATCCTGTTAATCCTGCTCCTATTATGACTACATCTGTTTTGCCGTTCTGCATAGTTAAATTGATTTTGAGAATTTCTTGTCCGTTTGTTGCACCAACGGATCGAAAGCTGCGGCTATATTGCGGATAAAAAACCTTCCTTTGTCCGTTACCTCTACTTTTTCCGGTTTGTTTTTGATAAGTTCATCTTTTTCAAAATCCCGGATTTTATCAGGCGTGATGGCTGTCATTTCCCGAATCTCTTCTTCCGGTTTGCCAACCCTCTTAGCAATTTCATTCCACGGCAATTGGCGGTTGCACATTACTTCATTAATCACCTCCCGTAATGCTGCTTCCTGATCAGAAATCCGATACACTTTCTCAATTACACTTTGACCTTCATGTATTTTATCAGTGTACTTATCCACATCTTTTGTGTTCTGGTAATAAGCTCTGTCGAGCTGACTTATTGCGCTGGTTCCGAAAGCATAGACCTGCCCTGTGGTTTCGCGGGTACAATAGCCCTGGAAATTCCGGTGTAGTTTTTTGTTCTTTAAGGCAACTGCAAGTTCATCATCGGGTTTTGCAAAATGATCAAGACCAATAGGGATATACCCCGCTTCAGTGAGCATTTGATATGCCAATTCAAACAACCGCAACTTTTGCTCTGCTTCGGGTAATCCATGTTCTTCCAGCTTTTTCTGGGCTTTCTTAAACCAAGGCACATGAGCATAAGAAAACGTCACCAAGCGATCAGGCTGGATAACAATGGCTTTTTCGATGGTATCTCTGAAAGCCTGTTCATCCTGGTAAGGAAGCCCATATATAAAATCCAGGTTTACGGCAGCTTTTCCATCCCGGCGGATATAATCGGTCAATTCTTTTACGGGCATAGCAGAGGGTTCACGGTTTACCGTTTTCAGCACTTTCTCATTAAAATCCTGAATTCCCAGGCTAAACCGGTTAAAACCTTCATTTATCAAGGCATCAACATAAGTTTTATCAAGATATGCAGGATTGCATTCAATCGCGATTTCAGGATTCTCGGCAAATGTAAATTCAGTACGCAACAAGTGCATGATTTCAGAAATTCTGTCTGCATCCAGATAATTGGGTGTTCCGCCTCCCCAGTGTACCTGCGTCACATTCCGATTCTTGTTCAAATGCTTCGCTGTTTGGCTGATTTCCTGCTTCAGAGCCTGCACATAATCATGTATTTTATCGCGATTCCGAGTAATGGTAGTATTACATCCGCAATAAAAACATTGTTTCGGGCAAAACGGAATGTGCAGATAAATGGAGATATTTTGGGTCTTTTGCTGATTAGAATCTTCAAGCAATTCAATCACATCAGCAGGACTGTCTTCCTGTTCAAAGAAGTTGGCCGGCGGGTAGCTGGTATATCGTGGAACCGCCTTATTATATTTTTCTAATAAGTCACGAGGTATAAGCATAATTCTGTTTTGTTTTATCCTGATACAAAATAAACGCAGCAACAACCATCACCACACTCAAAACAATTTCTATGGCAAACAAGCCACTATAACCGATTATGTCGGCTACTTTACCACTCGAAACCGCGATTATCAAGCTACTCAGGTGTGTAATAACAATTTGAATCGTAAAATCCGTTCCCTCTCTTCCTTTTCTTACAATATCCATTGCAATGGTATAAACAATAACAGATGCTCCGCCATAGGAGCCCCAAACCAATGCTATTCCAAAAAACAAAATCCATCCCGAAGGATTCCCCCACAATGAAATAAAGTAAAAAAATACAGAGGCTGACAACATAAGCAACGACACAATGGTTACAATGTTTTTCCGGCCCAGCCTTTTAACAAGGTGACCCATGAGAATAGCCATAAGCACCCCTACCCCTGTTCCATATACTCCTGACATCAATCCGATTTCGATAACACCAAAATTGACATCCACCAAAAAAGGTTTAATCATGGTAAGAATACCTATGATACCTGAGTAAAAGATAACAAGCAAAAATACCTGTTTCCCGATTCCTTTCTGCCTGAAAAATGATCCGATATCCTTCATTGACGCGATGGTTTTTTTGCGCTCCACTTTCCGCGGCTGTGTTTCATTTTGCCGTCTGAAGCGAGTAAGCGGAACGATGGCAAAAGACACAAACAGGGCAAGCACCACCAGTAAAAGCTGCCATCCTAAATAGTGATATACAACCAGCAACACCCCGCTTCCCATAAGTGTTCCAATAAAACTTCCGGATGACTGCATACTGTTGCCCACGCCGCGTTCATCTACCTTAAGCGAAAGGATGGCGAAAGCATCCGTGGCAATGTCTTGTGTTGCCGAGGCAGTAAAGGCAATAACCATTAGCACAATGATGGTTGTAAAATTAGTTTGGAGGTCTAAAAAACTGATTGACAGAATAACCATAGCATAAAACACCTCTGAAAAAATAATCCAGCGCCGGTAGTCTTTTTTACTGCGGCATTGGTTATCAATAAAGGGAGCCCAAAGAAACTTAAAAATCCAGGGCAGCTTCACGAGTTGAAGGTAACCAATCGCTTCCAAAGAATAAGCCTCCTGTCTCATAATCACGGGCACTACCGTAGAGAAAAAGCTCATCGGAATGCTTTGAGCCACATAAAGGCTTAACAGCGTGCTGTATTTTTTCAGGTTGTGCGGATGGTGCATGCGCTTTAAAAACTAAAGTTTATTTTCATTCCATAAATAGCAGGCTGACCTATTTGAGCATAAGACCTTTCCATAGCTCTGAAATAGAAAGCCTGATAATCTTCATTCAACAAATTTTTACCATAAAGGCTCAGTTCAAAACGGTCTTTTTTGAAAGAAATTTTCGAGTTAAGCAATCCATAATAGTTTTGGTAAGAAACATTTTTCTCCTGCCAATAATGTTTTCCTACTCCACGGTAATCGGCCTGGAACATCACCGCATCCAGCATATCATAATCAAACTGATGACGGTAAGTAAAACCTGCATGGAAAGTATATTCCGGGATATATGGGATTCTGTTTCCTGAAAAGTCATCCTCTCCGTCAACATAATCTACAAAAGAGGCATCCGTGTAGCCAAAGCTTACGTATGCTTCAGTATGGGTAGTAGGCAATCCTCTGAATTCAAGCTCAACGCCTTTACTCTCTGATCTGCCGGCATTCTTAAGCATGGATCCCGGTTGTACTTCGCCTTCTTCATCGATAACAGGCTGATAAATCTGCTGCTTTGTCCAGTCGATATAAAACAAGGCCAAATTGGTTTGCAACCGATTTTTAAAATATCTGGATTTGATGCCCAGCTCATAATTCCAACTCACTTCCGGGTCAAAAGTGCGGTCCTTTTCGCGTGCAAACGAAGAGTTAAAGCCACCGGTTTTATAACCTTTTGAGACTGTAGCATAGGTGTTTACTCTCTCAGCTAACTGGTATTTGATACTCATTTTGGGCAATACCTCCCAAAAATCGAGTGTGCTTTCAAATGAATCATCAATATATTGATTTCCATCAAGGAACTGATCATGCTGATAATCGAGTGTGGCAGATTCGTAATCAAAACGAATTCCCGCTGTAACGGATAATCCGTCAAACATAAAATCATTTACGGTAGATTGGTGAAAGAATGCAAATCCGGATGTGTTCTGATCATAGAATTTATCATAATTTATGTTTCCCGGCAGGTCAAAGGCAGGTATGGCATCTTCACCATAATCTACAGCTACATGTTTATCTGAAAACTGGGTGAATCCAAAAGCACCACACAACCACTGATAATTGGTCTCTTCCTCAGGTTTTCCTTTGAAGTACAGCTCCTGTGATATCATATGCTGCTCCTGAAACTGGTCAACATAAAACAGAGAAGCCGGTGTAAAATCCTGATCAACGCCTTGTTGATCATCAAGATATTGATGGCTGGTAACGGACTTAATTATGCTGTGTCCGGTTTCATATTCCAGCGTAAGGTTGTTGGAAAGCATTTTCCGGCTATAAATGCTTTCATTATTGTAATTCACGTCTTTTGCCGTGTTTGTTGAATCTGTATATTCGGCATAAGGATACCCATTTTGATCGCTGTCTTCGTAGTTCAGCGAATATTCCATTGTCAGATTTTCAGAAGGTTCGTATTGTGCCCTGAGTCTTCCGGAATATGAGCGAAGGTCATCTGCAGGGTCACCGGTAAATTCATTGGTTTGATAGCCATCGCGGTCTACAAAGGCGCCGTTCAGAGAAAACCCGAATTTATCGTTTACAGGCTGATGATGTCCAAAAGTAGCTTTATAGCTGTTATAATTGGCTGCTCTTACAGAAAAATCCGTTTCGCGGGTTTTGCCAGGACTTTTGGTTTTGACATTGATAATGCCACCCATTGTGTTTCTGCCGTATAAAGTACCCTGCGGGCCACGCAACACTTCAATGCTCTCCACATCAAAAAATTCAAAATTAAAGGCCGCTTTTTCAAAATAGGGTACATTATCCACATAAAGACCTACTGAAGGTGAATTAATTCGTGAGCCAATCCCGCGAATATAGATAGGTGAAGTCAGTTTAGAACCATAATCGGGCATGAAAAGATTCGGCACCCGCGAGGTAAGTTCTGTCATATCATCCATCTCCTGATGTTCAATATTCCTGCTTTTTAGTACAGAAGCAGCCATTGGTAGTTGCTGTAGTTCATCTTTTTCCTTTGTTGCTGTAATCTCAAAACTTTCTAGCTCTACCGGCGGAACATAAGTGCTATCACGTGATAGTACCACATTATTTTGACCCCTGGCGCTATAATTCAAGCTTAATAATATGATAAAACTGATTATCTGTATCTTGTCTCTCATAATTCTACTCATTTCTTAATCGTTCTTTTTCCTCGTATGTATTCCCAAAAAATAAGTTTGATCGATGTCTTTATATTTCAGTAATCAAGCCCTGCTTTCCGATTTTTACAACATAAACCAGTTATTTTGCCACAAGCATAACCATTCTATTCTCATGTTTCAATGCAAAACGGCATGAAAGTAACGGAGTAAAAGCCCTACACTTCCAAATAATAAAAATTTCAAAAAATTTTCAGAGCGATATTAAAGCGTTTGTGGAGGAGGTCTGGAAAAAAGATGAAAGGAATAAAATTGATTCGGCGGGTTATCAGGCCGCCCGGTATTTAAATGTGAATCTAAATAACTCACAGAGCGGTGAGTTATGCTTTCTGTTCGAAGAGCCTGGTCGTTGTCCGTATCTTTATCGGAAAAAGTCAGGTAAACCCCTTTCAACGCACCATCAGACTGATCTGATTTCAGCACGATTTGCTTTTGATCCTGGTCGGCTTCCGTAAAATCCTGCTCGTGGGAATCATTAAACTGCACCAGTATCACGTAGAAGGCGTAAAGCACAACTACGGCTGCATAAGGCAAAGGTGAAACGATGATTCCAAAAGCAAACATGCTTGTATTTTTTAACTGATTACATTCTCATTTCAAGATGCTAAATTACAAAAAATTGCGCTGAACACTTACACCTAACTTAATATGATAAAACCTATATATTTGAAAACGGGAGCATTAGCTCATGATGCAGGTGTTAATTTATAACCGTTTCAAATTAGTAACCCTCTCAAAACATGATAACTATGATGTTTGTCATCTGGGACATTGATTTAAATCAACATGCATGTTATCAAGTTGCACATCCGCTTACATGTTTAGAGTCCTATTCCTGATAATAAACCCGCTTTACCCTGCGTGAAATACCTGAAAGAATTTCATAAGGAATGGTACCCATTGTATCCGAAAGTACTTTCACCGGCTGCTGGTTCCCGAAGACCTCTACTTTATCACCTTCCTTCGCGTCTAGTCCGGTAATATCAATCATGGTCATATCCATGCAAATATTACCTACCACAGGCACTTTTTGTCCTTTGAGAATGAG
>CAYXJS010000093.1:0-5915 GCA_964465045.1 uncultured Bacteroidales bacterium
ATCCAGCCTTCCAGAGAACCATCGCCCCGAAACTTGCCAATCTTGTCAAAGACCTTCAGAAAACCATCGTGTAAAACATCTTCCGCTTCTGAAATGTCGCGGGTATAATAGCGGCATACCCCGAACATTTTATCAGCATAGAGGCGAAACAAAGCTTCCTGAGCCTTTTTCCTTCCTTTACGGCATCCCCGTAAAATGCTTTCTATGTTTTCTGTACTGCCTTTCAATGAAATAATGCTTTCTTTATCCCGCTAAGGTAAAAAGAATTTTTCATTGTACAGACAAGGCATAGATGTATCAAATTTGAAATGGGTTGCGTCCAAAAAAAATATTTTATAACGCAACCTTTTGACAGGCGTATTCATCTATCATGTGTCTTTACCAAATAGAATTAAAATAATATATTTATAAATGTTTCATTACCGGTTTTTTATAATTATTGTTCTGGCCTTTGCGCTGGGAAGTTGTTCAGAAAAAGCTTCAGAAGGAGAGCAATTGAAATCTTCTCCGGAAGCCGAAGCGTTTAATACCAACAACAACCGGTTTGGCTTAGCCATGTTTCAACAGCTAAACCAAAAGAAGGAGGATCAGCCGAATATTGTGGTTTCTCCGGTAAGTGCAGCCATGGCCTCCGGAATGACACTAAACGGAACCGGTGGGGAAACAAGGCGTCAACTGGCTAAAGTGCTGGGCTGGCAAGACATGACAGATACCCAGGTTAACGAATATCATAAAAGGCTTATTAATTATTACAATCAACATTCTGGTGACATCTCTTTAAACATAGCCAATGCTATCTGGAATGATCGCGATGTGGATGTTTTTCCTGAGTTTATCAGAACCAATAAAGAATATTTTTCGACGTTCCATAATCAATCCGAAAATCAAAATTTCGTCAGCGAAATTAATGATTGGGTGCAACGTTCCACGCAAGGCAATATCAAAGAAATGATGAAAGGCTCGCAGCCCGGAGATATGCTCTATATTTTGAATGCAATCTATTTCAGGGGCGACTGGAAGCATGAGTTTAACGCTTCGCAAACCACAGATTCTTACTTTTACCTTGAAGATGGCTCGCGTAAGCCAACCCGCATGATGTGGCAAAAGGCCGATTTAAACTATTATCGCAACGGTATATTTCAGATGGTGGAATTGCCTTATGAGAATGAGTCGTTTTCCATGTATATTTTATTGCCTGATAGTACAATAGATATGAACAGGCTGGTTTCTAAGCTGGATATGGAAACCTGGCAAAGGCATAAAAACAACCTTTCGCGAAAGCGGAATATTAATTTTGGAATGCCCCGCTTTAGCTGTGAGTATAGTGTAGGCATGAAAGAACTTATGGAATCGATGGGTATCCGGGATTTATTCGATAATGAAGAAGTAAACCTTTCCGGGATTTCAGATCAGCCGGTTAGCATCAGCGAAGTGATGCACAAGGCAGCCATTGATGTGGATGAAAAAGGAACGGAAGCTACAGCAGCAACCTCACTGGCCAAGTCGTTTACCACGCTGGTTGATGATAAGCCGTTTAACCTGGTAGTAAACCGGCCATTTGTTTTTGCCATAGAAGAAAAGAAAAGCAATGCAATGTTGTTTATCGGCAAAATAAGCAACCCGTAAGGTTTAGCAGCGTTCACAGGTATTGACAGGATGTTTTAAAATCCGGTGAGAAAGGCACAAGCCGGATTTCATCAGAAAAAAATTAAAAATGTACATATGCCAATAAGGGTAAAGTGCGTTTTAGATGTCTCTTATTTAGTAGATAACGAAAGTTATCATCAGAAAATGTCCTTATTTTTTGTTAACAACTCTAATCAAACATGCCCCTCACTCCTCAAAAAAGTGAGGGTTTGTTTTTTTAGAGCTTTTAATCAGCAGCATTCCGGCGGGAAAATCTTACCAGGGCTTTAATTTTTTGTAATTTTCTTACTCAAGAAAGACCATTTTGCAGGTGTTTTTACTACATTTGAATAAAAATAAAAATCAATATTCCCTGTATTATGATACGATTGTTTTTCATTAGTCTGGCTCTTTTGGTTTTTCACGCTTCTTCAGCCCAGGAAACTGGGCAGGCAAACGAAAATCAGGTTAATCAGCAAAACGCGCTCAAAGACTCAAATAAACAAGATTCAGTTTCAAAGATACCATCGCAAAAGTTCAAGGGATACCTTAGTTTCTCCTGGAGTCATACGGTTCCCATAGGAGATTATAAAACTGTTTCTGAATATGGAACGCAGATTAATTTTATGGATGCGGCTTTTTTCCTGACAGAATATGTTGGCCTGACAGCCGCATGGATTGGCGGTGGTACTTTTATGCAACCCCTTTACAGAGACAACTGGACTTACCTGTCAGCATTAGGCGGATTAGTTTTCTCTGTGCCGATTTCAGAATCTTTTGCTATTGATGCCCGGGCTATGGCAGGCCATAGCAGAACTCACTATCCCGATTACGAAATTCGGGATCACAAAGCCGAATCAACAGCTTACATGATTAGCTATATCATGCGATACAAAATCACAGATTATGCACATATTCAGCTTTTAGCAGAATATTATCACACCGATACAGAATTCAATAGGATACAAATCAACCAGGAAATAAGAACCTATTCTTTTGGAGCCGGCATTGCATACCGTATTCCACGTCTGTTTTGAGCGTATAAGACATGGATATAAGTTTCCTTCCGAAATATTCCGCCTGGTATTTTAACTCATCATTATTTGTAATGAAATAGGTTTTCTAAGGCTCGTATTGCAGCGCTTTACTATACTTAGGAGGTTGCTCAAGAATAGGCGCTAACTGGTCTGCCAACGCAGTCAGGTTAAATCAGAACGTTTATAAACAACCTTATAGCGCACTAAGCTCCAGAAAGCTTTTAAGTCAAATATGGCGTTTTGGCCAGCCACGGAGAAGGATAATAGTTCCCTAATTTCAGAGAGGCTCTAAATTTTTGTCTCCAAAAAATATGTTTTCGGTTATCCCAGTATAAATAATCATCTGATAAATTTTATAACCAACACGTATTCAATAGTATAGTCTTCCCTGCTGTTTAGTCTAAATAAGCGGCAATTCGGAAATGCAATACCTAAATAGGAATTATCTATTTTTGTCCTACCAAAACAGTAGGATAAGTTAGGAATTTAAAGTCATCATTATGAAAATCAGAAATATATTGTTAGTAACCGTATTGTTTATCAATATTCTGGCTCAGGCTCAGAGTCGCTATACAGTTGATAAACAGCAAAGCCAGTTGTCCATTAAAGGAACTTCTACGCTGCATGACTGGGAGATAGAAGTAGGAAAATACAGTGGCTATATTGATATTGTCCATACGGATGAAACTCCCGAAATAAAAGGGGGTAAACTCTCAATCGAGGTAGAATCATTTAAAAGCGGAAAAGGTGGCATGGATAAAAAAGTATACGAGGCTATGGAGCACAAAGATCATCCGCTTATATATTTTGAATACAAGCATACCGTAAAACAAACCAAAAAGAATCGGGATCTGAATATGATTATAAACGGTGACCTGACTATAGCCGGCGTCACACGAAATATTGAAGTGGAAATTGATGGTACTTTTTCATCAGAAAAAACATTACATTTTGAAGGGGTGAAAGGGTTTAAGATGACCACATTTAATATTGAACCGCCAAGCGCCATGTTTGGCACTATAGAATCTGAGGATAAAATTACAGTAGATTATTCAATTATTTTTCAACATTAATTAAAACGTTATGAAACGAGGATACAACATATTAATAATATTAGTATTTAGTGCATTGCTATTGCAGGCACAGGAGAATGAATCAGGTTTGCAGTTTTATAAAACTCCGGGTTATGAAAGCCTGAATGTTTTTGAAACCGATAAAGAGGCTGGTGTGGAGTTCGATGGTCTCGAAATAAGAGTAGGAGGTGATTTTGCTTTGCAGTTTCAGGGGCTGGACCACAGCAATGCCAGCGGCGCTCCGGAGCTTATACCTTTAGGGAAGAATGTAAACTTACCTACGGCCAATCTGAATTTTGATGCACAATTACATAAAGGTGTCAGAATGCATCTTCGTGTGTTTCTTAGCTCACGTCATCATAATGAGACATGGGTGAAAGGAGGCCATATTCAAATAGACCGGCTCGATTTTATTAAACCCGGATTTGCCTCGGAACTTATGGATAAACTTACGCTGCGTGCCGGTGTAGACCAGCCGAACTACGGGGATGCCATGTTCAGACGTACGGATAATGCGACGGCAATTTATAATCCGTTTGTAGGGAATTATATTATGGATGCATATACGGTTGAACCTTTTGTGGAGGCTACACTTCACCTTAATGATTTCTTTTTCGTAGGAGGTCTTACGAATGGTATTTATAATCCTACAGTAGACAATTCATCAACAGCTTATGGCAGTAGCAAGTTCGCCGGCGAAAAGGATGACCTGAAGCCCACCTATTATGGAAAAGTGGGCTATGACAGCCAGCAGAGCGAAGACCTGAGAATAAGATTCACCGGTTCGGTATATTCTGCACAAGGCGCTGATAATGGCAATCATTTATACTCCGGAGACCGCGCTGGTGCACGCTATTATAACGTGCTGGATTATATCTCGCCGGCCGACTCTTCTATTCAGTCTGGTTTTCGCAGTGGCAGATTTAACCCTGGATTCAACAAAGAAACTGCTATACAGATTAATCCGTTTATCAAATACAAAGGCCTTGAGTTTTTTGGTGTTTTTGAAAACACTACCGGAAACAATGGTCGGGACGGTCAGCAGGATGGCAGTTATACCCAATTAGGAGCAGAGCTGCTTCAGCGCTTTGGCTCATGGAACCAATTTTATCTGGCTGCCCGCTATAACAGCGTAACAGGCCATGCTAATTATGATGAAGGTGCTGAGGAACCCGAGTCTACTACCATTAGCAGAGTGAATATTGGAGGGGGTTATTTTATGACAAAGAATACCCTTGTCAAACTGGAATATGTCACTCAGAATTATGATGACAATTTTTCCGGACACCTGCAGGACGCTAATTTCAGTGGAGTAGTTTTAGAGGCTGTAATTAGTTTTTAAGTAAAAACATGAAATTTAACAGAGCCGGAGCTGAATAACAGCTCCGGCTTTATGATTTGGCTTATGGTATTTCGTAATATGGCATTATGTTTCCTGATGGTTTTTGTTTTTGACCAGAGTAGAGCTTCAGGTTCTCCTGACAGTATTCGCTTATTGCCATCAAGTAAACTGGAAATACATGGCGCTTCCAATGTAAATGATTTTACCTGTAAATATACATTTGACAACTATCCATATCAGGTTATGTTTAATGTGGAAAAGAAAGGCCGGCAGCATATTGTGGATTCTGTTAAAGTGAAAATTCCGGTTAAACATTTCAGATGCAATAACCGGATGATGAAAAAGGATTTTATACGCACACTTAAAGCAGAACAGTTTCCTGCCATCGAAATGTGCATGCCTTCATTTATTCTGGTAAATCTTGATAACATTAAACGGCAACCTTCTGAAGTGGTATTAACAATCGGAGGTGAAACCGGCAAAAAAGAAGTGTCTTACATCCTTAAAAGAACAGAATATGGTGTTTATCAAATGAAAGGCTCTGCTAAGGTAGATATTACGAACTTTGATCTGGAACCTGTATCCAGGTTATTTGGCATCGTCAAGGTAGATAAGGAAGTTGAAATCAGATTTTTATTTAATTTTGCTATTGGCGAATCAAACCGGACAAATGCGATCAAACACTAAAATCAGGTATGGGTTGAGAACCATGATACAAATCGCACTTGATAATCAGGCAGGCGTTTATCAAAAAGATATATCTGCAAAGCAGGATATTTCTGTAAAGTATCTTGATCAAATAATAGCTTGCTTAAAAGCCCATGGGCTTATTCAAAA
>CAYXJS010000093.1:6015-10864 GCA_964465045.1 uncultured Bacteroidales bacterium
CAGCAAAGCTTAGAAGCCGATGATGATGCGATGGCGGCACAATGGTTCCCCATCAGTTATCTACCAAAATTGGCATTTGATCACCACAAGATTCTTAAGAAACTTTTAGACCATATCGATAACAAGAAAAATCCAAAATCAGATTAATATATTCAGCATTCATTATGTGCGAAGCATTTGCAGCGCAATTCCTTAGAGTTAGATGGGGGTTATAAAATCATCTCAAAGGATAATAATCACTAAAACAACTTATTATGAAAAAGTATTTTTTTACATTCAGTTTATTTTTCTTTTTAGCCTTTATTGTAAAGGCACAGTACGAAACACCCGGAACGGGAGTGGAATGGACGTTTGATGACCTGGTGGAAAACTCGTCCGGCGTTGTTACGGAAGAATCCGGCTTTTATCAGGTAAATGCAGATTTAACAATTGCCGAAAATGATATCCTTAACATTAACACAGCTATCAACGTAGAAATTGCCGGCGAGGTGTTGATAACCGTTTTGGGAACCTGGAATGCCACTCCCGAAGAAACCGCTTCTTTTAAAGCAATGAGCCCGGATAACCGTTTTGAAGGTTTCCGTTTTGAAGAAACCAGTGAATCGGTATTCAGTAACGCTGTCATTGAATATGGTGGCGGCATCAAACTAATAGATTCTGACATGGAAATTTCTGACTGCATAATTCGCTATTTTGACAAGTCGAATAGTACCGGAGCGATTGACTTACTGAGCTCAAGCGCTGATATTCATAATAACGAAATTTATGAAAATGCCGGCCCGGCAATTGCTTCCGGCGCTACAAGCACCTCTTCACCTCAGATTTTTAACAATCACATTTATGAGAACAACACGTCTAATGCCAATACACCCCAGGTTAATTTAGGTACTTCTGCAGAAGACTCAATCCGTATTGTGGGAAATACAATCACCGGCCTCTATGATATGGCCGGAGGTGTTGCAGTGACCACCCTTGCCGGTGGAAGCATTGAATGCGTTATCCGTGATAACGTTATAGAAAATAACCGTTATGGGATCACCTGTTATGGAAGCAATATTGCTTCGGTGATTAAAAACAATCAGATTGTTGATAATAACCTGGAAGACGACCCCAACGCGGGTGGTTCCGGAATCAACTTTTTTGGCGATGAAACCAATACATCTATCGTCAGCGGCAATGAAATCCGTGGTAACCTGTGGGGGATTACTGTGCAGAACGCTGCAAAGCCCAATCTCGGACAACTGGAAGGCGATATTTATAATCCGGGCATGAATGAGATTTATGATAACGGAAACAGCGGAGAAATTTATGATTTCTACAACAACACACCCGATGACATCATGGCACAGAATAATTGGTGGGGTACAGCCGATGAGGATGAGGTTGAAGACCATATTTTCCATGAAACGGATGATGCTTCTTTAGGATTTGTAGACTATCTGCCCATATTATCCGGACCAACCGATGTGTCGGATATTGATAAAGATGCGCCGGGACTTATAAGCTCTGTGCGGCCTGTGCCGGCTTCTGAAGAATTTACAGTTTTTTCTCGGCATGATGCCGGAATAGAAATTTATAATAGCTCAGGCCAGTTAATATATCAGCAAAAAAGAGCCGGTAAACAAGCCACATTTTCTTGTGGCGATTGGACTCCTGGAATTTACACAGTGGTAGTTTCAGTTAAAAACCAATCTGAGACCAGAAAAGTTATGGTTGCAAGATGATTTTGACATAGTTGTTTGCATATTGCCGGAGAAAAGAAATATGGCATTACTTTCTGTCAGAACGAGGTCATTGATGATTTGGGGATAGTACCTTAATTGGTATAATTTTATTCTGATTTGCGATGACGAAAACAGAATTTCCTGCTTTGATTAATGGTTTATAATTTTAGTTTATCATCGTTCTGGTAATTATTCCAAAAACGTAGAAACTCTATATTATTTTTATCTAACACCTTGTAAAATAAAGTAATCTGCTTGCAAATGACGCAACGCTTAATTGCTGACATGTCAGTATTCTGGAAATCAACATTTCCTTGTTTTAAAATGAATTCTGTCTTGTCTACTTCGTCAATAAAATCCTGTGCGTCTTTTTCGGACCATTCAAGCAACAAAAACTCAATATTATCGTAATAATCGAGCCGGGCCATTTTGTTCCAGTGTACTGTTCTCATTTAAAATCTAAATTCGGAAATTTGGATTTGGCTTCTTCCATTACTTCTTCATGGGTGTAGATTTTGCCTTGTTTACTTGCTTCTAAAGACTCCTCAATTGCTGCTCTTTCCTCTTTTGATAAATTATAAGCGGTATTTGCTCTTAATAATGCCAGGAATTTATCATACATTTTTTCAAGCTCATACTCATTTAGGTTATCAATTTTTCTGAATAAGTCTAGTTTGATTTCTGATGCATTCATAATGACAAATTGTTTATTTTTTCCACACACTTTGTATTGTTCTTTCTACAAATTTAATGATTAATATTGATGTTCCGCCGGGTTTTTATGAACTATATTTTCAGGAATTGCATTAGTTTAATGTTTTAATACTTTGATTTGATTGAATGTGAGGGTTTATGTAATTCGTTTTATCTTAAGTTGTTTATATTTGTTTATTACAGTTTGGAGTTAATCTGATGATTGCAATCAGAAGTTCCACAAAAGAAATATATTATGAAAAAACTACTACTATTATTATTGATACCGTTATTGATGCTGGGATGTAAGTCCTCACAAGAGGAGGCTTCAGAATCTTCTTCACAGAAAAAAGAAAAGAAGCAGCGAAAGCAACTGGTCAAAACTGACCTGGATGACATTATAGCCCGGGATACGTTAAAAGCCATCATGACCTACAGTTCCACCAGCTATTTTCTCTATCGCGGACAAACAATGGGGTATGAGTATGAACTGCTTGAAAGACTTGCAGAGCACCTCGATTTGAACCTCAAAATAGTGGTTGCCAGTGATATGAACCGGATGTTTGAAATGCTCGAATCCGGGAAGGGAGACATCATAGCACATGGCATGACCATCACCCGGGAGCGGCAGGAGGAATTTCGGTTTACAGAAGAGCATACCACAACGCACCAGGTGCTGGTACAAAGAAAGCCGGAGAACTGGCGTCAGATGAAGCTGCACAACATCAGCAAGCAGCTTGTTACAGATCCGCTGGATTTGATTGGCAAAACGCTGCATGTAAGGGAAAACTCATCTTATTATCAGCGATTGCAAAACCTGATGGATGAGATTGGAGGAGAAATCAATATTAAAACCGTGTCTGGTGAGGCTACTACGGAAGATTTGATTAACCAGGTAGCCCGTGGCGAAATTAAATATACGGTGGCCGATCATAACATTGCTGCCATTAATCAAACCTACAACCCTATTTTAGATATCGATGTTCCCGTAAGTTTTTCGCAACGCATAGCCTGGGTGGTTCGGGTAAATTCTCCGGAATTGCTCAAAACCGTGAATGAGTGGATTAAAAGCATGCGGAAACAAACGGATTATTATGTGATTTACAACAAGTATTTCAGAAACAAAAAGGACTACCGGCGCCGGATTAAGAGTGATTTTTATGCTTTAAGCCAGGGAAAAATATCAAAATATGATGATATCGTAAAACAGTATGCCGATACCCTGCAATGGGACTGGAGATTGCTCAGCTCATTGATTTACCAGGAATCTAAGTTTAACCCCAATGCTCGTTCCTGGGTTGGAGCCGACGGACTCATGCAAATGATGCCGGCTACCGCCAAAGAACTGGGCTATGATAATGTTACTAATCCGAAAATAAGCCTGGAAGCAGGGGTAAAATACCTCAAAAAACTGGAGAACAGTTGGCAGGAAATCCCGGCAGATGAACGTAAAAAGTTTGTGATGGCCTCTTACAACGTCGGCCCGAATCACGTTGCTGACGCCCGCAGGCTGACTGAGAAATACGAAGGTGACCCGAATGTTTGGCATGGAGAAGTAGATGAATATTTGTTGAAACTCTCAAGCAAAAAGTTCTATGATGATGAAGTCGTAAAATATGGGTATTGTCGTGGTTCTGAGCCCTACAAATATGTGAGGGAGATTAATGAACGCTATGAGCACTACAAAAAATTCACCGATGGTTGATGATTCGCTTCCGCGGATAAGGTTGACAAGGTATAATGCGTAAGACCAAATATGTAATTATCGGTGGCGGCCTTGCGGGAACGCTGCTTGCCCAAACACTGGAAAATACTGGCGTTGTGGATTATCTGCTCGTTGATGCACCAAGCTATTCCATTTCTTCCCGAGTGGCCGGAGGCATGTTTAATCCGGTAGTATTTCGCCGGCTCCAAAAGACATGGCTCGCCGATGAGATTATACCTTTTCTGCATCGTTTCTATCCTGCGATGGAGCGAAAGCTGGGAGTCCGGTTTTTTCATCCGCGCAAATTGCTGAAAATCCTGAGCCCGGAGGAAAAAGCATTTTGGAATACTAAGGTTTCTGAAAATCATTATCTGAGCGGGGAATTTAGCCATTATTTTCCCCAGCACCAGATTTATCATCCAGAAGGGGCAGGTCTTGTTCAACATGCAGGGAATGTGGATACTTCTGTATTGCTGGAAACATGGCACAATTACCTGAAAAAGCAGGATAAAATCCGCGAAAGCAAAGTAAATTTTGAAGACATCTTCATTGACGATAACACAGTTCGCTGGAAAGACGTGGAAGCCGAATATTTGATTTTTGCTGAAGGCTGGAAAGTCACAGAAAACCCGTTCTTCAATTACATCCCCATGAAACCGGCTAAGGGAGATGTGTTGCAGATTGAAGTCCCGGGTTTTACAACCGATCATATCATCAATAAAAAAAT
>CAYXJS010000094.1:0-2316 GCA_964465045.1 uncultured Bacteroidales bacterium
GGGCCGTGCTCCTTTTCCATCTCCTGCATTCTAGAATCATACAGCTCCATTGAATCGGTAAATACGGTCATCACAACATCTTTTTCCGTCAATTCATAGTACTTGGCATATTTGATGGCCGAAAGTAGGTTGCCCACAGAGGAAATACCCAATAAATCCAGGTTGTCAATTAGTTTTTGATGAACCCCTTGCCTGCCGAGGTATTCTTTTCCCTGCGCTTCGTTAAACAGGCGAACGGTGCGCATAGTAGAATCATCATCAACGGCAACCACCATATCTGTGTTTCGAACGTTATGAATCCACGGAACGTGTTTATCGCCAATGCCTTCGATACGATGCCCGCCAAAACCGTTTTGCAGAAGGGTAGGGCACTGCAGCGCCTCACCAACGGCTATTTTGGATGCCGGATAATTCTCTTTGAGAAAGTCTCCGCAACCCATCGTTCCTGATGATCCTGAAGTCAATACTACCCCGGAATAGCGATGGTCATCTCCTAATTCCCTTTGCAGCACTTCCAGCATCGCATTTCCGGTAACGTCATAATGCCACAAGTGGTTTCCGAATTCATCAAACTGATTGAAAATCATGACGTCACTGCGAGTCTTTTTTAATTCCCAGCATTTGTCAAAAATTTCTTTCACATTGCTTTCGCAGCCGGGTGTGGCTATGACTTCTCCCGCTACATTGGCCAGCCACTCGAAACGCTCTTTTGACATTCCTTCTGGCAATATGGCAACGGATTCACATGCCAGCAGCGCAGCATCGTAAGCGCCGCCCCGGCAATAATTTCCTGTAGAGGGCCATACCGCTTTGTGTTTTTTTGGGTTGAACTGACCGGTTATCAGCCGTGGCGCCAGGCAACCAAATGTGGCGCCTACCTTGTGAGCTCCCGTGGGAAACCATTTTCCCACAAGTGCAATGATGCGGGCGTTTACTCCGGTGAGCTCCGGAGGCAACTCCATGTAGTTCACGCCTGAATAGCCTCCGCCATGATGTACAGGTTCGTTTTTCCAGGTGATGCGGAACAGGTTTCGTGGGTCAATGTCCCACAAGCCAACACTATTTAATTCTGTTTTGATATGATCCGGAATCAGATCCGGATTTTTCATCTCTGCGAAAGTGGGCACAATGATATTGCGCTCGTGGCAGATTTCAGCATTTTCTTCTCTTTGCTTTTCGTTGATTGTCAGGTCTATCATGAATTGTATGTTATTTTTTGTCTTTTAAATGATTTGCATTTTTGTTGTATCGCAGGGTTTGTATTTCCGCTGCAACCGACAGGGCAATTTCCCACGGATGGTCGGTTCCGCCGATGTCCAAGCCCGCGGGAGAGTAAACCGGCGTCAGGTCCGTATCCTCACCATTTGTCTCTTGCAGGCTTTGAATCAGCATTTTACGCGTTTTTTTGGAGGCGATAATACCTATGTAGGGCGTCTGGATTTGTTTTTCGTAAATTTTATTCAGGATGTAGCTGTCGTGCTGATGCTTATACGTTGCCAAAACAAAGAGCGGAGTGGAGTGAAATTTTGTTTCTTCAATGAATTCCACAAAATTAGCATGAAGCTTTTCTCCGGGAATTTTTATTTCCTCGATCATCTCAGCGCGGTCATCCACTAACGTTACCGCCACTTCCATTTTGGAAAGGATTTCAAAAAGGGCTTTCCCGATATGTCCTGCTCCAAAGATGTATACTTGGCTGCTTTGTCCCAGGAACTCAAAGAAAAGTGTGGCTTTTCCACCACAGGCCATACCGGTTGGAGTGCCTTCTGTTTGGTCATCCGATAAATTAAAGCTTTCAAGCTCATTTTTGCCTGACTGAAGAACTTTCCTGGCTTTCCTGGTGGCTAAAAACTCAAGGTTGCCTCCGCCTACCGTTCCTGTTGCACTGCCATCCTCATACACGAGCATTTTGTTGCCTGCAAGAGCAGGCCCTTCGCCTTCTTTTTTTACCACTGTTACAAGAACCCCCGGCTTACCGCTTTGTGTGAGTTCCCAAATATTTTTATAAATATCCCTCATATTTTAGTTGCTTTCTGAAATTTCTATAATTGATTTTTGCTGGATTACATAATCCTTACGCATCCGGCAAACGAAGTCTTTTCCCTGAGTTTGCCTTACAGGCGTTGCCTCCAGCACGCATTGCCTCATCACCTCAAAATCTGTTACCCAGGTTCCGCAAACCGCATCAATGCCAAAGTTGAAAAGAACAGGTGACAGTGGGGTAGAGGGGCCTAAAACGATTTTGAAAGCGTCGGGCCTGATATGTTTCATCACTTCTTCAAAAGTATGATTGATAAACGTGGTGCCTGTTATAGC
>CAYXJS010000094.1:2416-10567 GCA_964465045.1 uncultured Bacteroidales bacterium
AATTCCAGGCTGACTTGCTTTCGGTATTTTTTATTGCTGCGCGCGTCGTCTATTGGGTTTATGGCTTTTTCATACTTTTTTATAACTCCCGGAAGCTGGTTCTCAATCTCTGCTTTAGTTTTGTTGATGAGTTGCCTTTCGGCGGATAAGCAGCGGACTACCGTTGGAGCCACAGCACCCAATGAAATTCTGATATCGCTTAGCATGTTGCCTTTAAAGCTTGCCGCAGCGGCAAAGGAGATTTTAGACAAAGCCATTGCTTTGCGTGTACCTATTTTTCTGTATTTCTCCACATCGAAATCTTCTACAGGAATCCGGATTTCAACCAGGAGTTCATCATCTTGAAGTAGTGTGCTGCCTGGCGCTATAATAAATTCTGCTATTGGAATCGTTCTTTGCTTTTGCCGGTTTTGTAAAACCACTTCTGCATTGAAGAGATACAAACAGGGCAGAATATCAGCAGCAGGGGATGCATTGCAAATATTCCCTCCGATTGTGGCAACGTTTCGTGTGGTAACGGCTGCCATCTGTTGCGCTGTTTCTCTAAGCAGATTAGGCACTTGTGTATCATTAGTCAGTTGGCTTAACAGAACGCCCGATCCGATGCTTAGTATTTTTTTATTTGCGGTAACCTTTTTTATTTCTGGTATTTGATAGAGAAACAGCAGCGGATTGATGAAACCGGGTGCAATGCCGCCTTCTCTGCGATGCTGCACCATCAGGTCCGTGCCTCCGGCTATAGGCTTAACTCTTTCGTTTGCTCTTATTTCGAGAGCTTCAGACAGAGATTCGGGATGATAGGCTGTTTTCATTTTTCCTCCTGTCTTTTTACAGCTAGTTCCACGCCGTTTAATATCATGCTGTATCCCGTGCAGCGGCATAAGTTTCCCGACAGCGCGCGACGGATGTCTGTTTTATCCGGGTTTGGGTTTTCGCGCAGCAGCGATTCGGCAGCCATAACCATGCCGGGCGTGCAAAAGCCGCATTGTACAGCGCCGGACTCCCTGAATGCTTGTTTGATGAGCTTGTAACTCTTGCTGTTACGAATGCCTTCCAGGGTTTCTATCTTTCTTCCGGCAGCAGCTCCGGCAGGCAAAATACATGAGGCCACGGCTTTTCCATCAAGCAGCACCGTGCAGGCGCCACATTCTCCTTCGCCGCAGCCTTCCTTCAGGCTTTTTAACCCGAAGTGATCCCTTAGCACATCCAATAAGCGCGACTCCGGCGGGCCTTCAAACACCTCAGTTTTTCCGTTTAAATTGAATTCAATCTTCATGTTGCCTTTCTTTTAAGTATTCAGGAGTCAAAGGAATTTGGTTTGCTCTGATGCCAAGCGCTTGCTCCACTGCTTCAGCCACAGCAGGAGCTATGCCATTCAGTGGAAGCTCTCCGGCGCATTTGGCACCAAAAGGACCAAATTCATATGGGTTTTCTACAAAATCACACTCCATATCCGGTGTGTCCATAACTGTGGGAATGGTATAATCCGTTAAGTTCAACTGTTGCAGTTTTCCTTGCAGGTGCTCCATTTTTTCCATCAGTGCATATCCCAGTCCCTGAATCATGCCGCCCTGCATCTGTCCGCGAATGATGTCCTCATCCAGCGCTACCCCAATGTCATAAACACCCCATAGTTTTTTTACTTCTATTTCGCATGTAACCGGATCGGTTTCTACTTCAGCCACATTAGCGCCCCATGAGTAGACGGGGTAAGCGTCGCCCCGAAATGTTTTGTTATCCCAGTTTACATATCCGGGATGCTGGTAAACTTCTTTGACCTCAACATCAGGCAAATGCCATTCTTCAAGAAGCTGATTACATGCTTTTTTCACCAGTCCGCCGATAATCATAGCCGTTCTGGAAGCTACAGTAGGCCCGGAATTCGGTACCCGGTCGGTATCCTGAGGCTCAAAGCTGACTTTTGCTTCAGGGATTTGCAGGCTCTGGGCGACAATTTTTCTTAGCGTTGTGGAGGCGCCCTGACCCATCTCTACATTGGAAGTGTAGATGCTGATATTTTCATTTTTCTTTTTCAGGATGACTTCACCACTGATGTCCACTTCGCCACGTCCGGTGAAACCACAACCGTGTAAAAACAACGAAATACCAATGCCGCGGTTTTTTCCGTGCTTAGCTTTTTTGTGGTTGTAGTCAGACATCCCCGTAATTTTCTCTATCACTTCATTGATTTTGATATCCGACCACATTTTGCCGCCGGTGGCTGTGGTGTCTCCTGTTTTTATAAGGTGCTTTTTCTTAAAATTCAGCGTATTCTGGTTTAATCTGTTACTAATACGAAGCATCATTTGTTCCATGGCAAACAGTACCTGCGGTGCGCCAAAACCGCGAAAAGCGCCGGAAGGAACTTTGTGAGTATCAACTACGCGACCTTTAACCCTGATATGAGGAAAATTATACACGCCCGTAGCCGTAAACATGCCTCTTTGAAGTACTACCGGAGAGATAGTAGCAAAAGCGCCGCCATCAAAACTAATGTCAATGTCTATGGCTGTAATCTCTTGCTTCGCATTAATGGCCGCACGGTATTTCATCTTGGCAGGATGACGTTTTGTGCTGGCTTCCAGGTCCTCTTTCCGGTCTAAGATCAGCCGGACAGGTTTGCCGGTTTTCAGAGAAGCAATTGCCGCCTGTGCAGCCAGCAATGAAGGGTATTCCTCTTTACCTCCAAACGCACCTCCGGTAACCGTTTGCATAACGCGAATCTGATCCGGAGCCAGGCCTGTAGCTTCAGCCACAGCATTTTTTACAAAAAAGGGACATTGCATGGAACCATAAACCGTCATGCGCTCGTTTTCCCACTTGGCTATAACGCCATTTGTCTCCAGGTATAACTGGTCAGGTCTTCCGGTATAAAATGTTTCAGAGATAATGTTTTTGCTTTCGCGAAAAGCTCCTTCAGGATTTCCTTTGTCATATTGGTAGCTGACGTGCGTTTTGTTTTTCCGGATGGCTTCTTCCATGTTTGTAATGGAAGGTAAATCTTCATACCTGACCTTTACTTGCGAAGCCAGCGAGGCTGTCTTTTCCTTGTCAGGACCTATCATAAGAAGAAGAGGCTGTCCGATGTAAAAAACCTCTTTATCAGCAAAAAGCGGGTGGTCTGAAACAACACTTTGCATATGGTTTTCTCCGGGAACATCTTCTTTTGTGATGGCAAAATATCCTTCAGGCAGTTCGGGAAGTTCAATACTGATGATGCGGGCATGAGCTTTTTCGCTTCTTAAGGTGCGTGCATGCAGCATTCCATCCAAAACCATATCGCCGATGTAAACGGCTTCGCCGGATAGTTTTTTACTGGCGTCAAAGCGGGGAATAGAAGTACTGATTTTGTTTTCCATAAACTATTTCCTGTTATTTATCATGTAGCAAAACGGGTTGCCATGTTTTCATAATCTTCATCGGTATCGATATCCAGCAAGACGCCCTCATCATCCACTTCGAGTACCGTGGATGGATGGCTGTGTATATAATCGCGCAAAACCGCATTTTCCGGCATATCCAGTATGCCTTTTTTGCTGTTGCCCCGGAACAATACCGGATGTCCTTTTTTTCCACGGTAGGCCGGATTTATGATGTCTCCATCGGCAGCAAGCAACTTCGTAAGTGTTTCGGGCTTAACCATAGGTTGATCGCCCGGAATCACAAAAAATATATCCGAATGCAACTGACGAACGCCGTGCTGCACAGAGTTGAACATGCCTTTGGAAAAATTCGGGTTTACGGTAACAATCACTCCTTTTTGGTTTGCAAAAAGTTTTTTACAATCCCGGGCGTTATGTCCGCAAACCACAATTACTTTATTGCAAACTTTTAAAAACGACTCTACAGTATGCTGTAGTACGGTTTTTTCGCCCAAAGGCAAAGTCATTTTATAGCGGCTGGTGCGCGAGGAATACCCTGCTGCTAAAATTATGGCTTCAATCATCCGAGACCTCCTTTCGTGTTATGGTTCTGCCTGCGTTTTCCACAGCCTGCTGTGCGTTGTCGATGTCTTTGAGTCCCGTTCCTGAAGCCAGCAACACGATTTTTGCCTCCGGTTCAATATCTGCTTTCATCTTGAGTAAGCCTGCCAAAGAAGCTGCCGCAGAGGGCTCTGCAAAAAGCCCCGCCTCTGAAGATAATTCTATTTGTGCTTGCCGGATTTCATTATCGGAAACCGTTATGCAGTCGCCGCTGTGCGCTTTCAATTCGCGCAAAGCATAATATCCACATGCCGGAACATCTACCTGGATGGAATCAGCTATGGTTTCTGATTTCACTGGGTCTGAAAAATCTCCTTGTTCCATAGCTTTCGCCAGGGCGCTGCTTCCCTCGGCCTGCACAGCGATGAACTTTGGAAATCTGCCGATTTTGCCGAGTTTTTGGAGGTCTTTAAACCCTTTAATCATGCCGCTAAGCACGACAGCATCGCCAGCAGGCACAAAAATATAGTCTGGTGTATTTGTCATCTGGTGGCATAGCTCAAAGGAAGCTGTTTTTTTGCCTTCCAGCGTAAGCGGGTTATAGCCGGTATTTCTGTTGAGTACTTTTTCTGATGAGTCTGGTTTCATTGCCATGCGGAAAGCGTCGTCATAGT
This sequence comes from uncultured Bacteroidales bacterium, assembly GCA_964465045.1. GTDB lineage: Bacteria > Bacteroidota > Bacteroidia > Bacteroidales > JAIPAH01 > JAIPAH01. The sequence goes on from CAYXJS010000094.1 coordinate 7,014, forward strand.
TTCCGTTTACAGAAATCACCTCAGCACCGTATTGCAGCGACTGGACGAGCTTGGCTTTTGGAATGGAGCCAGGCACATAAATGGTTACTTTGAGCCCTGCCGCAGCTCCGATGCCGGCCATTGAAGAGGCCGCGTTGCCTGTAGAAGCAACCGTAACATGCCTGATGCCCCACTTAAGCGCAGAGGCGGCGACCAGCCATGAGGCTCTGTCTTTATAAGAACCGGTTAAATTCCGGGTGTCATCCTTGATAAAAAGGTTTGGAAAGCCGTGCTTTTGTTGCAGCTTTTTAGGTGACCAGAGCGGAGTGTTGCCAACCGGAATCTGCGGAAACCACTTTTTTTCTATCGGTAAAACAGCATAAACGGAGGTGCAATCGGCGAGCTGACCTTCCATTGCTACCTCAAGGATGCCGCGGAGCGGACGGCCGGATTTTTGCTTGCTGCTGCAGTCTTCGCACAGCATCCTGTCCGGTGTTATCGGATACGTTTTACCACACTCGCTGCATTTGTAATAATAATTCATAATCGTTTTTATTTCATAAGCTCACGCAAAAGGCTGCGCGCGGTGTGCAGGCGGTTTTCCGCTTCATCATAAATGATAGAGTTGGGTGAGTCCAGAATTTCATCTGTAACTTCCTTGCCGCGGTCGGCAGGAAGGGCATGCATTATTTTCGCATCTTTCCTGGCTAGCTCATAAAGCTTTCTGTCTAAAATCCAGTCCGGGTGTTTCTCTAAATTGGATTTCATTATCGCTTTGTTTTTTTCGGTGTCTTCCCATTTATCAAAATATCCGAATCCGCCCCAGTTTTTGGGGATTACGATGTCGGCGTCCCTAACTGCTTCTTCTTTGCTGTGTGTAACGTTAAGTTCGGCGCCTGTTTCTTCTGCATTCTTTTGGGCTTGTTTCATGATATCATCCTGCAAAGGAAATTCTTCAGGCATACCAACGGTTACGTCCATTCCATATCGCGGGAAAAACAACACCTGCGACTGTGGTACGGAAAGTGGCTTGGCATGAGAAGTGGCATAGGTCCACAAAATGCTGACTTTAAGCTTTTCGGGTTGCTGAAAGTGCTCTTTGATGGTCAGGAAGTCGGCAATAACCTGGAGCGGATGGTAGATATCATCCTGCATGGATATCATCGGCACATCAGCATATTTTGCGATATCACGGATATATTGATTGCCGAGTTCATGGAAACAGTTCCGGATAGCTATGGCTTCGCCCATACGCGCCAATACGTTGCCCGTATCTTTTGGTGTTTCGCCATGCGAAATCTGCATTTTGTCTTTGGTCAAATCATGTGCATGTCCGCCCAATTGCGTCATGGCAGCTTCCATAGAATTCCGGGTGCGGGTAGACTGTTCAAAGAAAATCATGAACAGTGTTTTATGCTTCAGGTCTTCAATAATTTCACCCTGTTTTATGCGTTTTTTCAAATCGGATGTGACTTTCAGAAGGTAATTAATTTCTTCTTTTGTCCAGTCCTGAAATGTGATAAGGTCTTTTCCTTTTAAGTTCATAGTATATCGAAATTTTTATTCAGTTTTTAGCTCTGTATTTTGTCATCCAGTGTATATGGCAGCATGGCGTAAAAAGCGGCTGCTTTATCGAGGTGTTCTACCGGTGTTTTTTCGTTGGGGGCATGTGCCATTACTTCATTTCCCGGGCCAAATCCCAGGCAAGGAATTTCATATCTCCCACAAACGGCCACTGCATTGGTGGAAAACGTCCACTTATCTACCAGCGGTTGCTTGTCGAAAAGGGTTTTGAAATTTCTTACACCCGATTGGATTAAGGGATGATTTTCCTCTATTTTCCATGTAGGGAAATATTTTTCCTGCTTAAACACTGTTCCTTTGTAGCTGGGTTTGTCGTAGAGCGGAACTTCTACGCGGGCATCATCTCCCAGCAGGTTTTCAACTTCCTTCACGGCGGAGTCTTTAGTCTCACCCCATGTCAGGCGCCGGTCGATATGCATGGATGCCTTATCGGGAATGGCGCAAAGCGAGGGCGAATCGGTCTGGAAAACCGTAGGCGCCAGCGTTCCCTTACCCAGCAATTCATCGGTTTTGAGGTTTTCATTGAGCTGTTGTAGCTGTGTAGCGAAACGGGCGGCGCTGTAAATGGTGTTCTTTCCTCTTTCCGGAGCAGAAGCGTGGGCTGAAAGTCCTTTAAAAAAGACATCCATTTCCATTCTGCCGCGATGCCCGCGATAAATATTCAGGTTGGTGGGCTCTGTTATGACGCAATAATCAGGTTTCAGGTTTTCTTTCTCTATTAGGTAAAGCCAGCAGAGCCCATCACAGTCTTCTTCCATAACGGTAAACGTAAAATAGACTGTCCAGCCTCCGTTGTAATTCAGATCCTGGAGAATGCGTGCAGCAGTAATCATGGAGGCTGCGCCGCCTTCCTGGTCAACCGTGCCGCGGCCATGCACGTATCCGTCTTTGATTTCCCCTGAAAAGGGATCAAAATCCCATTGGTCCATATCGCCGGTATCTACGGTATCTATGTGCGCATCAACAGCCAGAATCCTGGGGCCACTTCCCACCTTAGCAATCACGTTGCCCAGGCCGTCGGTCCAGTGTTCTTTTATGCCGGCGCGGTCAAGAAGCTCGTTTACTTTCTCCATGACTTCTTTTTCTTCGCCGCTGAGTGAGGGTATTTTAACCATTTCAGATAAGCACTCGGCGGTGAAAGAAGCGTATTGTTCTGTTTTTTGCAAGATTTCTTTATGCATGGTTTTATCTTGTTTTTATTGTTTTACATTTTGTGATTCGCTGAGTTTCTTTACTTCATCATGCAATACCCACATCATGATGGCTTCTGAAAAATCGGTTTCACCGTCTTTTTTGAGTATTATTTGTTCCGGTTGAAAAGTAAATGCATCAAACTCTGCTTCTGCTTCTGCGGATTCAAATACAAAAGAAGTTTTGTTTTTTTGCAGGGTTTTGATGCCGTGTTCGGTTTTCATCACCAATTTTCTGTTTTTAAAGCAGAAACCTTCATTCGCGGCGGCAAAGCTTTTTTCTGACAGATGCACCTGCGGCTTGTCGCGGAAAGGAGCTCCGTTTGAAGGGCAGAATGTTTCACAGTTGCCGCATTCATTGCAGAAATCTTTGATATTCAGAACCTGGTTTGTTTGTTCCAGCTTAAATGTTCCGGATGTGTAGGTCTTTGTTTTTCCGTCAACCGTTTTTGCTGCCGGTATTTGCATCGTAAAAGGTTTTACCTGGTAGCCATGGTTGGCGCGGTTCGGACAAACATCCACACAAATGTTGCACAGCTCATCACAATACATGCAGCGGTCGGCTTCCTGCCGGGCTTCTGCTTCCAGCATCACAGGAATGACCAGGCCAAAATCAAGCCGCTCTGAAGGTGGTTGTTTCCTTATCGGGATGCCTTTTTTTACCCTGGCTTTGCGGTATTGTAATTCCGGGAGTGTTATCTGCTTTTTTGGATGATTACTGAATATGGGTTTTTCATTGATTTCTTCTTGTTGCAGGATAGTCCGGGCAACATTTTTTCCGTCGGCAATCGCTTTGATCAG
>CAYXJS010000095.1:0-10512 GCA_964465045.1 uncultured Bacteroidales bacterium
CAGCGCTGGCACAAAACGTGCATAAAATCACCAGTCTGCTGAATGAGCTTGACCCTGATGACAGGACGGCATTGTTTGAAGAGCTTCCGGGAGAAATCAGTCAGCGACTAATACAATTATTATCTCCGGAGGAACGTAAAATAGCCACCAATCTTTTGGGATATCCGGTCTACAGTATCGGGCGACTGATGACTCCGGAATATGTTGCTGTGCGGCCGTATTATACCGTTTCTAAAGCGCTGGAGGAAATCCGAAAACATGGCAAAGATTCTGAAACCCTGAATGTGGTATATGTCATTGATGACAAATGGAGGCTTATTGATGATATCCGTATCCGAGAGATCATCCTGGCAAAACCAGACCAGACCATTGAAGAAATTATGGATAACAAATTTGTGGCGCTGAGTGCCTTTGATGATCAGGAAATGGCGATTAAGGTTTTTCAGGATCATGACCGGGTAGCTTTGCCGGTAGTAGATACCGATGGGTTGCTGATTGGGATAGTAACAGTGGATGACGTGATGGATATTGTTGAAATGGAAACCACCGAAGACTTCCACAAATTTGGTTCTTTTCAGGATGCGATTGTCAATCCGCTTAAAGCGCGAATTATGTTTCTGTACAAAAACAGGATATTCTGGCTTACCGCGCTTGTGTTTATGAATATTTTTTCCGGTGCAGCTATTGAGCATTTTCAGGATACAATCACCTCCATGGTTTCATTGTTGTTTTTCTTACCGCTGTTGATTGCCAGCAGTGGTAATGCAGGAGCGCAGTCGGCCACGCTTATGATTCGCTCTCTGGCTGTTGGTGATGTAGAGCCTAAGGACTGGTGGAAACTGTTTGGCCGAGAGTTTTTGGTTTCTTTTCTGCTGGGAATTACAATGGCTGCAGGCGTTAGCCTTATCGCAACGTTCAGAGCTCCGGATATCATTGCGGTTGTTGCCTTAACGATGGTACTTACAGTGATGGCAGGCAGCTTATTAGGTCTCCTTATGCCGTTTATTTTTACCAGGTTGAATCTTGACCCGGCTACGGCAAGCGCTCCGCTGATTACCTCTATTGCCGATATCTTGGGAGTGATCATCTATTTTAGTATAGCTACATGGTTGCTGCCGATTTAACGCGAAGTAACATGTATCCACTGTGTACTTTTTGCTACATACACAATTTTGGTCTTATGATCGGCGTCCTAAATCTTTAAAGCTTTTCAGGATAATGTTCAGATCGTTGTAAACATTATAGTTGCGGGCATAAAGCAAGTTTAAGCGTTGCTTGGTGTCTTCGTTTAATGTAAGGTGACTAATGGCGTCGGCTGGCGATAAAACTCCTTTGCGCAGTTTGGGGAGACTCAGGGCATCCTTTTCTGAAAAGTTGATGTATCCCACCCATGTTTTTTTGCCGAAAAGCACATTTAACGTGTTTTTCAGAAACAGAATAGGTTGATTTACCAAAAAAGCCGTTACCGGCCAGGAGAATAAGAAAACCAGGGCGCACAGAAAATCAAGAAGACGCTTGTTTCTCCTGTTACCGTTTTTCCCAATAGAGTTAATATCTACGATATATAAGTCGCCGGCGGTAGTTATGCTGTTGCTTCCGATGATGCTGTAACTTTTTGGGGGAGCAATTTTGTAGTCAACCTGCAAATCCTGTAGCGCAGCCATTTGGTCGATGATATCACGGGCTTTGATATCTTCAGCGCTGAAAATGATTTCGTTGATTTTATAGATGATGATAATTTCCTTGATATTGTTGATTGTTCCCAGGTAACCGGGCTTTTTTGCGCCTTCATCCTGAATGCTGACCAGTCCGATAAATTCAGGGTTGCCATGGGTGTTACGGATGATATCTGTAATGCGGCTTCCCTCATCCTGGTTAGCTACCACCAGGAACCTTCGGGCAGGTTTTTGGCCGATTTGATAGTTTTTCAGATTCAATGTTTTAATAAAATAGCGGATTGCGCTACTTGATAACATGCCCCAGGCGGCTCCCATAACAATCACGGCTCTGCTGAAGCGGTATTCTTCACTCAGCAGACCATAGGCGGCCAGGATTACCAATGTTCCTACCAGATAACCTCTCAGAATTTTGTATAAAAAAACCGGTCGGTCATATCCTCCGCTCAGAAAAACAGAAAAAAGCCATATCAAAATGTATGCAGGAATCATGATGGTAACCAGTTCTTGAGGGTAATGTCCTCCATCGGGAAAGACAACATTATTTTCCCATAAGTTTTTAATAACCAGCACTCCTAAGGTTAACATAACAGCGTCCAGGAACGGAATTAGTGCTTTTTTCCAGAAGCGATTGAGAATAGCCATGGAGGCTCTGAAATAAATGGCAATATTGATGAAAAAGGAAAACAAACGGGCGTTTTTTCTGGAAAAATGCTTCCGCGCAAAAATGATCATCGCATTATAAAACACAAAAACATAATTGATGCTGCCTTTTTTTGTGCTTTCGCCTTTGTAGTGTATAATACGGGTTTCAGGAAAGTAATAGTTTTTATAACCGGCTTTGATGATACGGTATGAGAGGTCGATATCCTCGCCATACATAAAAAAAGTCTCATCAAGCAGTCCGGTTTCTTCCAGCACTTTTCTTCGCAGCAGCATGAAAGCTCCCGCCAGAATTTCCACTTCATGGGTTTCATCCGGGTCTAAATGTCCGAGATGATATTTTGAAAACCTTTTGGAGCGTGGAAAAAGGCGTGAGAGGCCAAAAATTTTGTAAAACGAAACTTCAGGTGTAGGGAGTCCGCGTTTGGATTCGGGAAGGAAGTTGCCATTCCCGTCAACCATTTTAACACCCAATCCCCCTGCATCAGGATGGGCATCCATGAACTCAATAATTTTTGTGAATGTATTGTGTTCTACGATGGTATCCGGATTCAACAACAAAACATATTCTCCTGAAGATGCTTTAATTCCCTGGTTGTTGGCTTTGGAAAAACCTGTGTTTTCCTGGTTGGCAATCATCTTAACCCAGGGATATTTTTCCCTTACCATTTCTACTGAACCATCAACAGATCGATTATCTACCACAATAGTTTCTGTGGCCAAATCCCTGGATGCAATTTTAACCGAATGCAAACACTGGTCAAGGAAATGTTTTACATTGTAGTTAACAATGATAACCGAAAGCTTCATTTGGAATAAGTTTTGCCCAAAAATACGATAAACGTTTGATTTTTCAACACCACATACTATGGTTTGACTTTGCCACTATTCCAGCTATAGTTGAATTACGCTGTTTCTGATAGCATACTTAACCAGTTCAATTGTGCTGTTCAGACCCAGTTTCTGCATAATGTTGTTTTTATGGGTCTCTACCGTTCTGGCGCTAATAAAGAGTTTTTCGCCGATTTCCTTGTAATGATATCCTTCTGCAATCAGTTTCAGGATTTCCATCTCACGGCGTGTAAGATCGGATATTTTTTTGGTTTCGATGGCTCCGCCACTTTCTTTGCTTTTGTTGATAAACTTCATCAGGATAGTGTTTGGAATGCTTTTGCTGAGGTATTCCTGGCGGTTATAAACCTGCTGAATAGCCTCGACCAATTCCTCGCGCATGGCATCTTTTGGCAAATAACCCAGCGCCCCGGCCTGAATGGATGAAAAGATAGAGTCTTCATCTGTATACGATGAAAAAATCAATACTCTCAGGTTTGGGTGTTCTTTGTTAAGGATTTGCGTAATTTCTGCGCCCGACATTTTCGGCATTGACAGATCGAGCAGAATAACATCCGCCTTTACTTTATTTTCGTTAAGCAATTTAAAAAGATCATCTCCGTTAGAAGCTTCTCCAACTACTTCAATTTGCTTTTCATTCATCAGTGCGGCAAAGATGCCATCGCGTACAACAGGGTGGTCGTCTACTAATATCAATCTGATTTTTTCCATATTATGCTTGTGTTTTTGGTAATGCAAAACTAAAAACGCTTCCTTGATTAACAGCGCTAGTTACGAAAATATTGCCCTGGTGTTTTTCTACAAATTCTTTACATAGAATTAGCCCAAGGCCTGTTCCTTTTTCGGTTGATTGTCCGATGTACTTTGTGTTTACATCAATTCTGAAAAGTTTCGGTATATCTTCCCGGGCAATGCCAATACCCTGGTCTTTTACAGAGACTTTTACCTTATCATCATTTTCGTATTCTGCCTTTAACGTAACTGTGGTATTGGGCTTAGAATATTTCATGGCATTTGACAGAAGGTTTCTCACTACTACGGCAATCAGGTTATGGTCAAAAGAGGCAATCACAGGTTGTTCTGTTGTATTGACAACTTTTATATCTTTTTGTTGTGCCTGTGTTTTTACGATGGGTATGGCATCGTCAAGGATATTGTTCAAATCGCCTTTACGGGGATTGAAATTGAGCCGTTCCGTTTGACTTCTTGACCATTGTAAAAGGTTTTCAATAAGGTTGTTAAGGTGTTTTGCTGAGTTATAAATATTGAGGGCAAAAGATTTACGGCGGCTTTCGCTTACAGATTCCGGTGAATGCGCCAAAACTTCAGATACAGAAACAAAAGCGCTGAAAGGAGCCCGCAGATCGTGGGCAATAATGGAGAAAAACTTATCTTTTGTTGAGTTCGATTTTTCGAGACTTTGCTGCGATTTGACAAGTTCATCATTTGCCCGCTCCAACTTTTGACGACTCATTTTGAGGTTTTCTGTCATGATATCAAAATTATCGCTTAATGCTTGCAATTCATCACGACTGTTGAGGTGAACCCTTACATCGAGGTTCCCGCGGCTGATTTCCTGGGTAGCCCGCTGCAGTTTTCTGATAGGCTGAACAATCTGGTAGGAAAGATAAAGGCCGGTAGTCAGACTGATGATAATCAATGTTACACCCACAATCAGAATGGCTTTACGGAAACGGGCATTGGAATTTTCCATGCGGTTTTTGGCTTGGTCATATTTGTCACCAATAATTTTGTTTAGGTCATCAAGCCTTTTTAGTATTTGGTCAGACATTGCCATGACGGGGTCTTCTTCCTGTTCAACCATAGACATGGCCTCAAACAACAACATCGGATTATCATAGTCTTCAAAATTGTTGAGTTTGTTCATGATGAAGCGGTGTTGTGGAATCAGGCTATCTTCTATCAACTCCGTAATCGAATTGAGTTGCTCTTTTTCCTTCCTTTCCCAATTTACAGAAAGCTTTTGGATTGTATCTTTTAGGTTCGGATAACGTTTGTTATGAAATGCTTCCAGTTGTTGTTTGTTGGGTGTATTGCTTTTTGCTTCAATAAAAACCCAGTTTTTGATGAGCATTTTGGAATTTGATATTTCAAAATACAAGTCGTTTAAAGCTTGTGAGGCCGGTGCATGTTCATTAGCTATTTTGCGCACCGTATTAATGTTTTTTTCCAGAGTATAATAATTAAATAAACTCCCCGCAATAATTGCAAGAGTAGTAATGCCAAATCCCAGTGTAAGCTTGTTGTATATGCTAAACTTTTTTCGGGGCATAGGGTTAAAAGTTCAAATTCATCCCGACAAGGTATAATCCCCGGGCCTCATCAGCAAATGGAAATTCATAGCTACCGTTATCCGTGAAATTTCGTGTATTCAGGAAAATTGTATTTTCCCGGTAAAATTTATAAGATGCTTTCATATTCACAATGGTTTTTGACTTAATATCCGTGATGCCATCAATTGTGAAAAAGTGTTGCTTACCATAACGGTACAGGTTCATGTTCATGTTCCACCGATCAGACGGTGCATAATTCATAATTAAGCCGCCGTAGAGTGAGGGTGTGGATTTGTGAAAAAAATCAGACTCTATGGTGAAAATGGATGGCGAGCCGTCTTTTTCAAGCGCATAATCAAGGTTGAGATCTTCCAGTATAGTGAGTTGGCCGGTAACAAATGCTTTAAGACTGAATTTTTTATTCATGACATAATTAAAACGCACTGTAGCGCCTAACTGACGGGATGTTAAGTTGCTGTTCCTGATTGTAGAATTATAGGTAATGGTTTGCCCTGCTGATGTGGAATCAATAACATTATTTGAAAAATCGTGTGCTTCATGGTAAAAAAATGTAAAATCAGTCAAGAAGTTTTCTCTGATGCGGTGACGAAAACCAAATTCGAGCATATCCATTTTAACCAACTCCAGGTTTTGGTTTGGAGTAAAACGTTCAATGATGGTATGTCCATCTTCACTTTCATATTCAGAGAAGTGGTCTACATGGAAATCATACATAAAAGGCCCGCGGTTGGCCCTTGAAAGCACCATTCGCAAATGCGATTTTTCTCCAATAGAATAAGCGGTTACAAACTGATAACTCCAGTAATTCTTAGCAGGAAGGTTGTAATCATCCATTCTCAATGCAGCAATTAATCTTAAATTATCAGAAGGGTTTATTTCCGAGCGCAGATAATAAGCGAGGTTTGATAATTCTACCTCTTTGTTGAAAAGGCCGGTTTTTTCTTCAATGTCCTGCAAGTAGGGAGAATCGTCAAACACAGACTGGGAGTAACTTATTCCGGGTGAAATCGAAAATATCCCCAAATCAAAATCATATTCCAGTACAGAAATCAGGTTGTCAATGTTGAACTTATATCCGTAAAAGCCAACTGCATTATCCTGTAAACCTTGGTCGTAAGAAACCATGGCTGATAAATTATTCCAGTCACCTTTAAAATGAAGATACTGCATTTCTGATTCCCGGCGTGATAAGGACACGTTGTTAATATCGAGGTAAACAGTTTGTATTTCAGACTTCTGGGCTCCGGCTGCCAGATCAAGCGTTAAATTTTTGTTGTTGTTATAGCGTGCGCCCAGGTTTACTCCCTGGTTTTTAAGCGCCAGCATCGGCTCGGGATAACGTTCTGAGGCTTTCCGGATGATATTATCCAGGGAATCGGCCGGATAATATTCATAATCTTTAAAATTCAGGTAGTCATCCTGAAAACGATCGCGTTGCTGATAATTTGCTGATATGCCTGCAGATACCTTATTGCTGATTGGTTGGTTTACGCTTAAATAGGCTTTTTGTGTGTTTGCGTTACCGTATTGTATATCGCTGTGAATACGCGTTTTTGAATGATCAGGCTTATGTGTGATGATGTTGATGGCTCCTGTTACAGCGTTGGGGCCATAGAGCGCTGAGGCCGGACCGGTTACTACTTCTATTTTCTTGATATCCTCAATAGCAATAGGTAAGGCTTCCCAGAAAATTCCTCCCTGGAAGTTATTGTATACCGGCCGGTTATCGATCATAACAAGTGAAATCGTGTTTTCAGAATCAAAAAGGTATTTGCCGGGTGGCACGTTATCGTTTCCCCTGATATGCACATCATAATTTCCGTTTGTTTTTTGCCTTACAATGATTCCGGGAGCCAACCGCAATGCCTCGGGGATGTTTAGCGCACCGCTTTGCCGGAGTTCATCCCGGGTTATTACAGTAACGGATAATGGGGATCGGAATAGCTGTTCTTCTTTTTTGGAGGCGCTTTTTATAACGGGATTCAAAATCATTTGATACAACTCTTCCACAGAATTCAGCTTAAGCTTTTTTACCAGCATCATTAAATCCTCAAGCGAAAGATCAAGCAAATCTTCCTGTGTCATGCCGGTAATTTGCTCTATAGTGTAATCTCTCACTAATAGCGTATCTTGTTCTTGTGCTTGCGCCGAAGCCAAAAACGAGAAGAATAACAATATTATAAATAGTTGTTTATATTCCATTATCGATTTCTATTCCTAAATTAATTAATGATTGTGATACCTTAAGTTCCTTTTTCTTGATTTGTTGCGGGTTGATTTCAAAGAGCAATGCTTTATCGGTTTCCCTGAAATTGATATCGCCTCCGGAGCCGGGTTCTTCAGTAATAATCAGTACAGGTAAATCTTTGTATTGTTCTTTAAGCGCAGGTGTCAAGTCTTTAAACCGGGAGGTAATGACCAGCAAATCACAATTGTTTATGCTTTCAGCAGAAAGATAATGTTCAACTTTTATAGGCCGGTTAATCACTTTTTTGTTTTGTGTGAAATCCTTCAAATGGCCTACAATTTCACTCTTGCCTAATACACCCATGATAAAATCTCCGTTTTTTTCATTTTTTGGCCAGTCTATGCGTTTTGTGAAATTATAAATATACAGCGCCTTGTATTTATCATACTGATCCTGAGCTCCTTGGGCAGAAGCGAGAAAAAAAAACAAACCGAGTATTATTAAACCATACTTCATAGCGGAGATTGCCTAATCCCGCAAAAATATAAAACCCGGAGCATATATTAGCTATAGATTCTAATTATTATTTGCAAATCGATCTAAACAGCCTCTAAAATAGTGTAACTACCAACTGGCTGAATACGTGAAAAGCCTTAAATCTTTTTTAAGTAGTTTTCCCTATTAGTTTAAATAGCTAAGTTTGCTGGTTAATAAGTTGCTAATTGCCTTGTCAAGCAATGGATTTTCAGGAATTGACCTGATGCATCATTTTACCTTTCGGTTTACTATATAATTTGCATAGTTGAGAATAACTGCCCCACTAGCTTGTTCTTTCTCCAGCTCTTTGCCGATGGCTTCCATATCACCAGTAAGCGATACGGGAAGTTTTTGGTTTTTTATGTCGAAAGTAACTCTCAGTTTGTCGGGGAGGTCGTAGGGATGATCAGCATAGAAAAAGTCAACTTCATACGTGCCCGACTCTTTAGTAAACGATTCCATCCGGTAGATTCGAAGGCTTTCTTTATGGATAAACATTTTCGCCATTACCAAATCCTTGTCTTCATTGTTGTCAGGAATTACTCTAATAACGCTTACCGTTTTATCTCTGATGGTTTTTGTTCCTGATTCCAATGCTGTAAAGTCATCCTGTAAAATTGACAGATATTCCATATCCACACCTTTTTTAGGCAAAAGCACAAACCCGCCGGCACTGAACTTGAAGGTGTCGGGTTGCTCAAATAATACTACGGCATTGCGGTCTTTGATCTTCACAAAGTCTACTTCTACTTTGATGTTCACCTTTGCTTTGTAATCATGAACTTTCATAATTTTTTCCTTGAAAGCTTCAAGCAATTCTCCGGGTGTTTCGCCTGCTTGCAGCGATAATGTTACTGCGGTTATTATAATTGTTAGAATGCGTTTTATCATATCAGCTTAAAATATCTTTTTTGTTAAAATAATAGTATGTAATGCCTAAAAATATTGATGTATAAACTAACTGCACAGCAATGGCAAGGTTTAGTTTATTTGTGTTAAGTTCAGTTTCGAAGAACAGTTGCCAAGAAGTAAGGTAATACGTGAATAGATAGGGATTTACGGGTTCCAAAAGCGTGAATCCTACCGTGCTAATGATAGTAATTCCAATGATGATGGCTACCGTTCCGATAATGGGGCCAACGCTGTTGGATGAAAATGCCGACAGCATAAACGATAATGAGGATACGGTAGTCATAGTCAGAATACCAAACCCATAGGCGGCAAAAAAGCGCCACAAGACATCTTCCTCATTAAAAATATGTATTGTTCCTTTTAAGACTATCAGATCACCGCTTCCGAAAATGAGATATCCGAGTCCGAGGCTGAGTGCAAACATAAATACCAATAGCGCCAGCATGTAAATCCAACCTGAAAAAAACTTAGCTGTAAGGAGCTTTGTTCTGCTTATTGGCCTGATAAGCAACAAGCGGAACGTTCCCGAATTGGCTTCGCCTGCCAGTAGGTCTCCGGTAACCAGTGCAATAAGAAATGGAATATGTATAAACAGGCTGTTTAGAATGATATGCGTAATGAGGTGCGCGTTAATAAGGTTACCTTCAAAAATAAAACGCTCTTTCAGGTGTTGTATAGCAAAATCTAAAATCTGGGCTCCCTCAAAGTAAAGCCCAACCTCGAGAGCTGTAACAATAATGAAAACAGCTCCGAAGCTGATGTATGTTCTGGGTTTGCTAAAGATTTTATATAATTCTGTAGTTAGTAGTCTAAGCATTCTGAGTAATTTTTAGAAAGTAATTTTCGAGTGATCGCACGGGTTTTACGGCATAAATTTTCTTATTCTGAGATTGAAGCCAGGCTGTAACCTCAGGAATCTGGTCTTTTTGAAGATTTAACAAAAGAGCATTTTCAGTAACACTGATTATATTCTCATTCCATTTTGTTTTTTTGAGGGCGTTATGCGTATCTAAGTTATCATCTGTTTCAATTGTTACATCAAGTTTGTTTTCGTTAAGCAAGGCATCCACACCTCCTTCTGCAACACTAATACCATTGTTTATGATGACCATCCGGTTGGCGATTGACTCAATTTCACTTAGGATGTGGCTTGAAAGCAAAATTGTAATTTTTTTCTCCTGATTGATGGTTTTGATAAGTTCCCGCATTTCTTTTTGTCCCTGAGGGTCTAATCCATTAGCCGGTTCATCCAAAATTATCATTTTCGGATTGTGCAAGAGTGCCTGAGCAATCCCCAGGCGCTGCTTCATGCCTTGTGAGTAAGTTTTTACTTTGCTTTGAGCCCTTTGCCTCAATCCGACAAGTTCAA
>CAYXJS010000096.1:0-10440 GCA_964465045.1 uncultured Bacteroidales bacterium
TTTCTACAGGGCTTTAACCAGAATAATTATATTTCAAGATGCGGAATTGCTGCTTAACAACGCAAGTGGTTGCTCCTGAAATGGATTATTGTTACTTTTGCATCCATTTATTGAGAGGTAAGTTAACTTGAAGGCAAAAGAAATTTTAGACCGGTACCGGAATCACGCGAAAGCGAAATCACTTTCAGAATACATTTCAGCAGGCAACCGGCAACATGTTTTTATTCAGGGAATTCACGGTTCAGCCAAAGCATATTTATCTGCCGCCATGTTCCGCGAGCAACAGGTTATGCACCTGGTTGTGATGCAGGACAAAGAACAGGCTGCCTACTTTTATAATGACCTGCAAAACATTTTTGATGAAAAAGAGGCTTCGGCAGATACCAAGCGGGTCTTATTCTTTCCAACATCATACAAACGACCATATGAAACGGAAAGCGTAGATAATGTCAATGTATTGTCGAGGACTGAAGTACTCAAACGAATCAACAGTTTGTCAAGGAAACTAATGGTTGTGACCTATCCCGAAGCACTTTCTGAAAATGTTGTTAGTAAAAAGTACCTTAAGGATAACACACTGAAAATCGAGACAGGAGATGATTTTACTATCGATTTTGTGACAGACCTGCTTCTGGAATATGAGTTTGAAAGAGTAGACTTTGTCACCGGTCCGGGACAATTCTCTTTACGTGGTGGCATTGTGGATGTGTTCTCTTTTGGAAACGAAAACCCATACCGTATTGAATTTTTTGGGGATGAAATCAGTAGTATTCGTACGTTTAATCCGGCCAATCAATTAAGCATCAACAAACTAAATAAGCTCACTATCATCCCTAATGTGCAGGACAGCAGCATTTCAGAGGAACGAACCACCTTTCTGGATTACACACCAGAGAGTGCGGTATTTTGGTTTGATAGTATGCGATACGCTGCCGAAATCCAGGAAAAAGAGTTTGAAAAGGCACAGAAAGCATACCAGAAACTCTCAGAAAACTCATCACAACCACCTCCGCATATTCTTTTTTCCGGGGCCAACGCTTTTCTGAAAAACGCTATGAAGCACACGCTTGTGGAAATGCACAGAAACAGTTTTGAGGAAAATTTTCAGCAGTTAGAGTGGGAAACCAAGCCTCAGCCTTCTTTCAATAAAAACTTTGAACTTTTGCTGAAAGATTTCAGCGAACGCAGCCAGGAAGGCTATGAGAATTACATCTTTGCTGACAGCCCGAAACAGCTAAACCGGCTAACCACCATATTTGAAGATATACAGGCAGATCAGCAGCATAAGACCACTTTTATCCCAATAAAAGGCTCCATTCATGAAGGCTATATTGATGAAGAACTAAAGATTACGTGTTATACCGATCATCAGATTTTTGAACGTTACCATCGTTTTCTTCTGCGCGAAGCCCATAAAAACAAGGAAGCCATCACCCTGAAAGAGCTTAACGAGCTTAAACCCGGCGACTTTGTCACACATATTGATCATGGGATTGGTAAGTTCGACGGACTCGAAAAAATCGATAATAACGGAAAAATGCAGGAAGCCATCCGGCTGATTTATGCCAACAACGATTTGTTGTATGTAAGCATCCATTCCCTGCACCGGATTGCCAAATATACCGGAAAAGACGGAACACAGCCCACCCTGCACCGGCTGGGAACCAACACCTGGAATAAGCTCAAAAACAAAACCAAGAGCAAGGTCAAAGACATTGCCAAAGACCTTATTCAACTCTATGCCAAAAGAAAAACCACAAAAGGGTTTGCTTTCACCCCGGATAGTTATCTGCAGCATGAGCTGGAAGCCTCTTTTATTTACGAAGACACTCCTGACCAGATTAAAGCCACACAGGATACCAAAAGAGATATGGAAAAAAGCCACCCCATGGACCGCCTGGTGTGCGGCGATGTGGGATTCGGCAAGACAGAAGTAGCCATACGGGCTGCTTTTAAAGCCGTTACCGACAATAAACAAGTGGCTATCCTGGTTCCTACAACTATATTGGCTTTACAGCATTTCAACACATTCCGTGAACGCCTTAAAGATTTTCCGGCTACAGTAGATTATGTCAACCGTTTTAAAAGCCGGAAAGAAATCAAGCAAGCGCTCGAAAAACTGGCCAGTGGAGAACTGGATATACTGATAGGGACTCACCGGATAATAAGCAAAGATGTCCAGTTTAAAAATCTGGGCTTGCTGATTATTGACGAAGAGCAAAAATTCGGAGTAGCAGCCAAAGAGAAAATACGGCAGATGAGAGCCCATGTAGACACCCTAACGCTCACGGCCACACCCATTCCACGCACATTACAGTTCTCGATGATGGGCGCCCGCGATTTATCTACCATAGACACACCTCCTCCAAACCGGTATCCTATCAAAACCGAAGTCCGCACCTTTAGCGAAGAAGTTATTAGAGATGCAATATCTTACGAAGTATCTCGCGGCGGACAGGTATATTTTGTACATAACCGGGTGAAAAACATAATAGATGTAGCTCACATGATTAAGAAATTCATCCCGGATGTGAAAATAGCCATCGGACACGGCCAGATGGACGGACAAAAATTAGAGCAAATCATGTTTGACTTTATTGAAGGAGAATATGATGTTTTGCTGGCTACCACAATTATTGAATCCGGTCTCGACATTCCCAATGTAAATACTATTATCATCAATGATGCCCAAAATTACGGCTTAAGCGATTTACATCAGTTGCGTGGCCGTGTTGGACGATCGAACAAAAAAGCCTTTTGTTATCTTTTAGCCCCGCCACTTTCTTCCCTTACGGGGGAAGCCAGGCGAAGGCTTGAGGCCGTAGAAAAGTTCTCTGATTTAGGCAGTGGTTTCCAAATTGCGATGCGTGACCTGGATATCCGCGGTGCAGGCAACATCTTAGGGGCCGAACAAAGCGGGTTTATCTCCGATATCGGTTATGAAATGTATCAGAAAATCCTGGATGAAGCCATGCAAGAGCTCAAATCCGATGAGTTTTCCGGGCTCTACTCCGACGAAAAGTCGCAAACTGAAGGCAGAGATTGTCAAATAGAAACCGACTTTGAAATCATGCTGCCCGATGATTATGTAACCAATATTTCTGAAAGGTTGTCCTTGTATAAAGACCTCGATTCAGCACAAACGGAACAAGAGCTACAAACCTTTAAATCGATCTTAGAGGACCGCTTTGGGCCACTACCCGAGCCGGCACAGCAATTGCTTCAAGTGATTCGCCTGAGGTGGAAAGCTAAATCCATCGGATTTGAAAAGCTGGTACTCAAACAAGCCAAAATGGTGGGCCATTTTCCACCCCAATCCAAAACCTCCTATTTCGAATCTAAAATCTTTGGGGCAGTATTGGAGTTCATTAAAGCAGAATCGCATCGCTGCCAGATAAAAGAAACGCAAACAAAACTCACGCTCGTGGTAGATAAAGTTGAAACATTGCAAAACGCACTCAAAACACTACAGCAAATTATAAATCTAAGGCAAAACGAATGAATTTTCATGTTTTCATTTACCTTTGCGAAAACGTTAATTAAATAATAAAAAAGCAAAAAAAACTATCGGATTATGAACAAAATACTTACATCCATTCTGCTAATATCTTTAATGCCTCTCTTTTTATCAGGGCAGGAAACCGGTTATTACAACAACACATCCGGATTAACAGGTGATGCATTAAAAAGCGCTCTTAACGATATTATCCAGGACCACCAAGCCTTAACCTATTACACTTCAAAAACAGTGTTTAAAACCTCTGATGCCGATCCGGATGATCCGGATAATGTAATTTTGGTGTATACAGGTCGTTCACACGATAACGACGATTACGGCACAGGGGGCGACTACATAAACCGCGAGCACGTCTGGGCTAAATCGCATGGCGACTTTGGGAACGAACCCCCGGAAGGCAGTGATTTCCACAACCTGAAACCAGCAGACGCATCCGTAAACATGGACCGCAGCAATAAAGATTTTGATTACAGCGACACAGAACATGATGAAGCGGAAGGCAATTATTACGACAGCGACTCATGGGAGCCTCGCGATGAGGTGAAAGGAGATATTGCCCGGATTATCTTTTACATGGCTACGCGCTATGAAGGCGAAAACGGCGAACTAGACCTTGAAGTAGTCGACGAAGTCAATACATATCCTGCATCAGAGCATGGAAAATTAAGCACATTACTGGAATGGAACGAAATGGACCCCCCGGATGATTTTGAACGAAACCGGAATAACGTTATTTTCAACTGGCAGCAAAACCGGAATCCGTTCATAGACCACCCCGAATTTGCTAACCTTATATGGAACAACGAGGAAGCCAGCCCTGTAGTGATCGACGATATCGACATAAGTGAAGATATTGATGCTGAAACCCCTGTAGAAATTACGGCAAACATTACATCAGAAGAAGGAAACATCAGCAATGCAACCATTAACTGGGGAACCAATCCGGACAATCTAAACAATGAAGTTTCTATGTCAGCCAGCGGCAACCTCTATACAGGAAGCATTCCCGCACAAGCTGAGGAAAGTGATATTTTCTATTCCGTTGAAGCTTCTGATGGCAGTAGCACAGGACAATCGGTAACATACACTTATTATGTGCCCCCAACTTTCGATGGAGAGCTGGTTACAATTTACGATATCCAGGGTCAAACCGAGCACTCGCCCATGGCCGACCAGATTGAAGACAACAGCGGTGTTGAAGAATTAAATTATGGCGAAGTTTCTACCTCCGGTGTAGTTACAGCTTTTTTTGGAGATAAATACTTTATTCAGGATGGCAAAGGCTCATGGAATGGTATCATGGTCTATGATCAGGAATACAGTCCTCAAATTGGTGATAGCATCATTGTTACCGGACTGGTAAAAGAATACTATGATATGACGGAAATGGTTGAAATATCAGGATATTATCACATCGCATCAGGAAAAGAATTGCCTGAGCCAGTAGAAATAAGTACAGGAGAGGCCGCCGAAGAATACGAAAGCGTATTGGTTAAAGTAACAGAGGCTGTTTGTACGGATGATGATTACTTTAACAATCACTACATGTGGGAAGTAGACGACGGCTCCGGTGAGTTATTGATTCACAATACAGACATGTTTACCTTTGAACCTAATGAAGGAAATGAGTATACCATTCAAGGGCCGTTAAACTGGGATTTTGGCGAATGGAAAATCGAACTGCGTTATGAAGAAGATGTGCAAGGATTTTCAGATATTGAAGCGCCAGAGATTCATGAAGTTAACATTCTGGATGAAGATAAAATGGAAGTAATCTTTAATGAAGATGTGGAAAAATCTTCAGCAGAGAATGACAGAAATTACACTATCTATAATGACATCGAAGTAGAAAGCGCAAACCGACATCTCATAAATCATGAAAAAGTTACACTTACGATTACTCCGCTTGCCGCCGGAGAATATTATACGCTAACGATTAAAAATGTTGAAGACAATAATGGAAATGCTATTGATGAGATTGTTTATGAATTCGGATATCAGGTTAGCATAGCAGAAATTGTAGAAGGGGCTGCCTTCCGGGTCTATCCTAACCCGACCCGTGAAAATATCAACATAGAATTTAGCGCTAAGAAACCTACAAACGTATACGTTTCCCTGCTTACAACAGATGGACGCGAAATTCTGGAAAAACAGCACAATGTGACCAAAGGTCAAAACCATCTCCAGATACCTTCATCTCAATTAAAAAAGGGAGTTTACATGTTATCCCTGGAATTCCCCGAGGGACGAAAAATGCTAAAAATTGTAAAAAAATAACAGGTTTCTTCTGTATGCCCGCTAAACACACTTTGGCGGGCATGCTTTTTTACTAAATTTGTGCCTTAAACAAAAAAAACTCGTGAGCAAAGGTCTGGTAATTATCCCCACTTACAATGAAAAAGAAAACATAAAACGTGTTATTGAGCGTGTTTTTCAACTTTCTTATGACTTTCACGTCCTTGTAATTGACGATAATTCTCCCGATGGTACAGCAAACATTGTAAAAGAAATGCAATCGGGTAAACAGCACAACTTGCACTTGCTGGAGCGGGAAGGCAAATTAGGCTTAGGCACTGCCTATATCATGGGCTTCCGTTGGGCTTTAAAGCACGATTACGAGTATGTTTTTGAAATGGATGCCGATTTGTCGCACAACCCTGATGATTTGGTGCGGCTTTACGAAACTGCCTTGCAGGGATATGATCTGGTAATCGGGTCACGTTATGTTCAAGGAGTAAATGTGGTAAACTGGCCCATTGGAAGGGTTCTGATGTCTTATTTTGCCAGTATATACGTAAAAGTTATTCTGGGAATAAAAATAGATGACACTACCGCCGGATTCAAATGCTATCATCGGAATGTTCTTGAAACCATTGATCTTGACAGAATCAAATTTGTGGGGTATGCTTTTCAAATCGAAATGAAATATACGGCATGGAAACTGGGTTTCAACATAAAAGAAATTCCAATTATATTTACCGACCGGACAGAAGGGCAATCAAAAATGACTCGCGGTATTTTTAAAGAAGCTGTCTTAGGAGTAATAAGATTGCGGTTTAAACGCATCCGGCCTGATAAAAGAAGCCTTTAATCATGCTTCATTTCCTGTGCAGTTACCTTCTTTTTTATATTATCTTTGGATTTTAAACCGGGACACATGGCAAATAAAATGCTAATCAAAGACGTGCGTATCGTCAATGAAGGAAATATTTTCTACGGAAGTGTGGCTATCATTGATGAAAAAATTGACAGGGTATTTCATAAAACACCCCCTCAGACCGATATATACGACCACATCATTGAAGGAGAAAACCGGTTGCTGTTTCCGGGTGTAATTGATGATCAGGTGCATTTCAGAGAGCCAGGCCTTACACATAAAGCGGATATCTATTCTGAGAGTAAAGCGGCTGTTGCCGGCGGAATTACATCCTTTATGGAAATGCCCAATACCAAACCCCAGGCTATAACGCAAAAATTGTTGGAAGATAAGTATCAGCTCGCTCATGAGAAATCGCTTGCAAATTATTCTTTTTACATGGGCGTAACCAACAATAATGCAAGTGAAGTCATAAAAACCAATCCCCAAAATGTTTGCGGGATTAAAATTTTTATGGGATCAAGCACCGGCAACATGCTTGTAGACAACCGAGATACGCTAAACACACTCTTCCGGGAAAGTCCGCTGCTTATCGCAACGCATTGTGAAGATGAAGCCACCATTCGCGAAAACACCAGCAAAATCAAACAAAAGTACGGGGAAAAGCCCCCATTTTCGGTTCATCCGTTTATCCGCAGTGAGGAAGCCTGTTACCGTTCCTCATCGATGGCTGCAGACCTTGCCACCAAACATAACAGCCGGCTTCACATACTGCATATAAGCACCGCCCGCGAGCTAAGCCTTTTTCGGAATGATATCCCATCATCTGAAAAACAAATCACCTCTGAAGCATGCATACATCACCTTTGGTTTGACGACAGCAAATATCCAGACCTCGAATGGAGAATTAAATGGAATCCTGCTGTAAAAACCGCCAAAGACAGAGAAGCATTATTAGAAGCTGTTAACAACAACACCATCGATGTCATCGCCACCGATCATGCGCCACATACTTTAGAGGAGAAACAAAACAATTACTGGAATTCGCCTTCCGGAGGTCCGATGGTCCAGCACGCACTTGCCTTGATGCTTGAGTTGCATCATCAAGGAAAAATATCGCTCCCACAAATCATCGAAAAAATGTGCCATCACCCGGCTGAGATATTCCAAATCGAAAAACGGGGTTTTATCCGGGAAGGCTATTATGCAGATATTGTGCTGGTTGATGATAAACAACAAACCATCCATAAAGACAACCTGCATTACAAATGCGGATGGTCTCCGCTTGAAGGCAAAACACTGCACAACCAGGTTTTTATGACCATCGTAAACGGAAATATAGTATTTAAAGAGGGGCAATTTTTTGAGGATATAAAAGGGAAAAGATTAAAATTCAAAAGGCAATAAATTATGAATAAACTTATTTGGATCATTCTTTTGGCCGCTTTTGTGAATGGCTGCGGACACAAAAGCATTACAGAAGTAGAAGAGACATTTGAAGACGGCACAAAAAAAACAGTAAAAACCTACGAAAAAATCAACGGTGACAAGGTTTTAAAAGCAGAAAAGCGTTATTACGATGATGGACAACTGAAAATAGAAGGTAGTTATAAAAACGGAAAACGTTCAGGAAAATGGGTGAGTTATTACCGGAACGGCAACGTTTGGGCTGAAGCCACCTACCGTGATGGGAAGGAGTACGGTACCAAAACGGTATATTACGAAAACGGAAAAGTTTATTATACCGGACAAATGGAAGAAGGTAAACGCGTTGGGAAATGGAAGTTCACTGATATTGAAGGCAATACATCAACAATAGATTACGACCAGAAAAATGATTAACGCCGCTTTTTAAGCCACTCAATCTGCCGGCGCTCCTTTTTTGTTGGCCGGCCCACACCCTTTTCACGCCATTCTGAATTTATTTCATTCATTTTCTTCAGCTTATCATACTCTTCCTGGGGCGTAAGGTCTTCAAAGTTCTCAGCAGCCACGGCCGCTGAAACCCGCTTCTCTATCAATCCAGTAACTTTTAGCGACTTGTGCATGCTTTTAATCCTGATAGTCACTTCATCCCCAACCCGCACGTCTTTAGAAGGTTTTGCCTCCTCTTGATTGATTTGCACTTTTCCTTTTTTGCAAGCTTCAGAAGCTTTGCTCCTGGTTTTGAACACCCGAATCGCCCATAAATATTTATCAATGCGAACGCTTTTCATACTGCAAAACTATTTCTCTCTGAAGAAGATTTCCAGTGGAACGCCCGTAAGATTATATTGTTTGCGAATCTGATTCTCAATAAAGCGCTTATACTCTGTTTTAATTTCTTTAGGATGATTACAGAAAAATGCAAATGCCGGAAAAGAGGTTTTTAACTGAGTTGCATATTTTATACGGATATATTTCCCGCGAGAGGTCACCGCCGGCGGCTGCTTTTCTATAATGGGAAGAATAAAATCATTGAATTTTGAGGTGGATATGGTAAAAGCCCTTGATTTATATACCTGATCAATAGCCTCTAAAATTTTGTAAATCCGTACTTTATGAATTACAGAGGTGAATATAATCGGCACATCCTTAAAAGGCTGAATACGCTGGCGTATTCGCTCCGCAAATTCTTTTGCTGTATTGGTTTCCTTATCAACCAAATCCCATTTATTTACCACAACGACAACGCCTTTGTGATTTTTATGGATGATATTAAGGATATTCATATCCTGCGATTCAATGCCTTTAGTTGCGTCAAGCATCAAAACGCAAACATGACTGTCTTCAATAGCTCTTACGGCCCGCATGGTAGAATAAAATTCAATATTATCCTGTACTTTGGCGTGCTTTCTGAGTCCTGCCGTATCAAGCAACATAAAATCGAATCCGTATGCGTTATAGCGCGTATTGATTGTATCGCGGGTAGTTCCTGCAATCGTTGTAACGATATTTCGTTCATCACCCAAAAATGCATTCACCAGCGATGATTTTCCTACATTTGGCCGCCCTACAACCGCCACATGTGGAATGTCTGGCTCATCTTCCACAACGGTTTTGTCAAAGACTTTTACCAGCTCATCGAGCAAATCACCCGTACCACTTCCATTCACTGAAGATACCGGATGCACCTCACCCATCCCTAAAGAATAAAATTCCTGGGCCTCAGCAATGCGCGTAGTATTATCAGCCTTGTTAGCCACCAAAAAATGCTTCTTTTTTACCTGCCTTAAAAGCTGGGCTACATCTTTATCAAAGCCCGTAAGCCCTTCTTTAGCATCAACCATAAAAAGAATAACATCTGCCTCTTCAGCCGCTATCACAACTTGCTTCCGGATAGCGCCTTCAAAGATATCATCGCTACCTTCCACAAATCCACCGGTATCAATCACCGTAAACTCAACTCCATTCCACTCACTTTTACCGTAATGCCTGTCGCGTGTAACGCCGCTGGTTTCTTCAACGATAGCATTTCGTTCTCCTACTAAGCGATTAAAAAAAGTAGACTTCCCAACGTTGGGGCGTCCTATGATAGCTACTATATTTCCCATGGTCTTTTATTCGTCTTTTGTATATCCAAAACTTCTGAGCGCTTTATCATCATCGCGCCAATTTTTACGCACTTTCACTGATAAGTCCAGGAAAACATGATTTTGCACAAAATCTTCTATGGCTTTTCGCGCTTCGGTTCCTAAGCGCTTAATAGCCTGACCCTGATGACCTATGATAATTTGTCTTTGCGATTCCCGGGTTGCAAAGATATAGGCTTTTATCCTAATGATGTTGGGCTCTTCCTTATATTCATCAATAATCACTTCAGTAGAATAAGGTACTTCCTTCTGAA
>CAYXJS010000097.1:0-10426 GCA_964465045.1 uncultured Bacteroidales bacterium
TGGCATTGAAAAAATCAGACAGACAAAGCTTTGCATCCGCACAGATTCACATTGATTACCCGGATTTTCTTGACATCCAGCTACAGTCGTTCAGAGACTTTTTTCAATTGGAAACGAATCCGGAAGACCGGCAAAATGAAGGCCTCTACAGGGTCTTTTCAGAAAATTTTCCTATTACAGATGCACGGAATAACTTCGTGCTTGAATTCCTCGATTATTATGTAGACCCACCACGGTATACCATTGAGGAATGCTTGCAAAGAGGATTAAGCTACAGTGTTCCGCTTAAAGCTAAATTGAAGCTTTACTGTACTGATCCGGAACACGAAGACTTTGAAACCATCATTCAGGATGTTTACCTGGGCATGATTCCATACATGAGCCCGAAAGGAACATTCTTAATCAATGGTGCCGAGAGAATCATCGTTTCACAATTGCACAGGTCGCCAGGTGTATTCTTTGGCACGAACTACCATGCTAACGGAACCCAGCTATACAGTGCACGGATTATTCCGTTTAAGGGGTCGTGGATGGAGTTTACCACAGACATTAACAATGTCATGTATGCCTATATTGACCGCAAAAAGAAATTACCAATTACAACGCTCTTGAGAGCCGTAGGATACGAAACCGACCAGGATATTCTTGAAATTTTTGGTCTGGCGCAGGAAATTAAAGCCACAAAAACAAACCTCAAAAAAATGATAGGGCGGAGCCTGGCTGCGCGCGTTGTACGCTCATGGGTTGAGGATTTTGTGGACGAAGATACCGGTGAGGTTGTCTCTATCGAGCGTACGGAAGTTTTGATAGACCGCGAAACAAAACTGGAAGAACAACATATTCAGATGATAGTGGATGCCGGGATAAAATCCATTCTAGTGCATAAGGAATCCGGTCGAAGCACTGATTATGAGATCATCTTTAATACGCTGCAAAAAGATACAGCCAACTCTGAGAAGGAAGCGGTAGAATATATTTACCGGCAGCTCAGAAATGCCGAGCCACCGGATGAAGAAACAGCCAGAGGTATTATTGATAAACTGTTCTTCTCCGAAAAAAGATATGATTTAGGCGAAGTAGGACGCTACCGGATAAATAAAAGGCTGAATCTGAATATTGATAATGATACCCGTATCCTTACGAAAGAAGATATTATTTCGATTATTAAATATCTTGTAGGGCTTATCAATAATAAGACAGAGCTGGATGATATTGACCACTTGAGTAACAGGAGGGTCAGAACCGTTGGCGAACAACTCTATAATCAGTTTGGTGTGGGATTGGCTCGCATGGCCCGTACTATTCGCGAAAGAATGAACGTTCGGGATAATGAAGTATTTACACCTACTGACTTAATTAATGCCAAAACCTTATCTTCTGTTATAAACTCCTTTTTTGGTACAAACCAGCTTTCGCAGTTTATGGATCAAACCAATCCGCTGAGTGAGGTGACCCACAAAAGAAGAGTCTCTGCTCTCGGACCGGGAGGGTTGTCAAGAGAGCGTGCAGGATTTGAGGTTCGTGACGTGCACTATACGCATTACGGTAGATTATGTACAATAGAAACACCGGAAGGGCCCAATATTGGTCTGATTTCATCGTTGTGTGTGTACGCAAAAATTAACAAGTTGGGCTTCATCGAAACACCTTACCTCGATATTCAAAATGGAAAGGTAAATAAGGAAAAAGAACCTGTTTATCTTAGTGCCGAAGAAGAGGAAAAGAAAATAATTGCCCAGGCAAACACGCTGCTTGATGAAGATGGTAACTTTGTTAGAGAGCGGGTTAAAACTCGTTTCCTGGCAGACTATCCTATCGTGGAACGCGAAAAGGTTGACTTGATTGACTCGGCTCCTAACCAGATCGCTTCAATTGCAGCTTCGTTAATACCGTTTCTGGAGCATGATGATGCCAACAGAGCATTGATGGGCTCTAACATGATGCGGCAGGCTACACCACTGATTAACCCTGAGTCACCTATTGTAGGTACAGGTATTGAAGATCGTGTTGCTCAGGATTCAAGGGTGTTGATTAATGCTGAAGGCGATGGTGTTGTAGAATACGTGGATGCTAATGAGATTTCAATCCGTTATCATCGTGATGATGATGAAAGATTGGTAAGTTTTGATGACGACTTGAAAACGTATTACCTTACCAAAAATTTACGGACTAATCAGAATACCAGTATTAGTTTACGTCCCATTGTTAAGAAAGGAGATAAAATTGTTAAAGGACAAGTACTCTGCGAAGGGTACGGTACCAACAACGGTGATCTTGCTCTCGGACGCAACTTAATGGTAGCTTTCATGCCGTGGAAAGGGTATAATTTTGAGGATGCCATTGTGGTTTCAGAGAGACTGGTGAAAGAGGATATCTTTACTTCCATCCATATTGAAGAATTTAATCTGGATGTGCGTGATACCAAACGTGGTATTGAAGAATTAACCAATGATATTCCCAACGTCAGCTCGGAAGCAACCAAGGACCTGGATGAAAACGGGTTGATTCGGATTGGTGCAGAGATTAATGAAGGAGATATCCTTATCGGGAAAATAACGCCCAAGGGAGAATCTGATCCTACCCCAGAGGAAAAATTGCTTCGGGCGATATTCGGAGATAAAGCCGGTGATGTGAAAGATGCATCACTCAAGGCTCCACCATCAATGAATGGTGTTGTAATTAATAAAAAGCTTTTTTCCAGAACAGTCCGTGACCGCAGGGCAAAGACCCGCGAAAAGGAAATTGTGGAAAAACTCGAAGCAGAACACAACAAGCAGGTTGAAGAGCTGAAGGGCAAACTTGTGGATAAGCTTATGATTCTGGTGAGCGGCAAAACCTCTCAAGGTGTTAATAATCATTTTAATGAAGTAGTAATACCTAAGAAGAAAAAGTTTACCCAAAAGGAATTGCTGGCGATTGACTTCACTAACATTTCAACATCGGGTTGGACCACCGATGAGGAAAAAAATCAGATGATTAAAGATGTTGTCAATAATTACAATATCAAATATAAAGAATTGTTAGGCGACTTTAACCGTAAAAAGTTTGTCGCTACAGTTGGAGATGAATTGCCATCCGGGATTGTGCAGATGGCCAAGGTTTATGTAGCCCGTAAGCGTAAGCTGAAAGTAGGAGATAAAATGGCCGGGCGTCATGGTAATAAAGGCATTATTGCGAAAATTGTGCGCGAAGAAGATATGCCATTCCTAAAAGACGGCAGCCCGGTAGATATTGTATTGAATCCGCTGGGTGTTCCATCAAGGATGAACCTCGGACAGATTTATGAAACTGTACTCGGATGGGCGGGTAAAAAGCTGGGAATGAAGTTTGCCTCACCAATTTTCGATGGCGCACCCATCGATGAAATAAACAAATTGATGAGGAAAGCAGGACTTCCCGAGAATGGCCGTACTTATCTGTATGACGGAGGTACAGGGCAACGCTTTGATCAGCCTGCTACCGTGGGTTACATCTATATGCTGAAGTTACACCATATGGTGGATGATAAAATGCACGCACGTTCCATAGGACCTTACTCGCTGATTACACAGCAACCACTGGGTGGTAAAGCACAATTCGGTGGTCAACGCTTTGGTGAAATGGAGGTATGGGCGCTTGAAGCCTATGGCGCCGCTAACATCCTCCGCGAAATTCTTACGGTAAAATCAGATGACGTACAGGGTAGAGCTAAAGCTTATGAAACTATCGTTAAAGGCGAAAATATGCCTGAACCGGGTGTGCCCGAATCCTTTAACGTACTCGTTCACGAATTGCGTGGCCTAGGATTGAATGTATCCTTTGATTAATAATATTTCAGGCTGCTCAGGCAGCATTTAACGTAAGCAGAAAAAGATTTATGGCATTTAGAAAGGATAATAATATCAGCAGTGACTTTAAGAGCATGACTATCAGTTTGTCTTCTCCGGAAGACATCCTGGAACGCTCGAGCGGGGAAGTCCTTAAACCCGAAACCATCAATTACAGAACCTATAAGCCTGAGCGAGACGGACTGTTTTGCGAACGGATTTTCGGGCCTGTAAAAGATTATGAATGTCATTGCGGAAAATACAAAAGAATTCGCTACAAAGGCATCGTATGTGACCGCTGTGGCGTTGAGGTAACAGAGAAAAAAGTGCGCCGTGAACGCATGGGACATATTCAACTCGTTGTTCCGGTAGCACACATCTGGTTCTTTAAGAGCCTTCCAAATAAAATTGGAAATCTCATCGGATTGCCTACAAAAAAGCTCGATATGATTATTTATTACGAGCGTTACGTGGTTATCAATCCGGGAATTAAGGAACAAGATGGCATTAATTATCTGGATTTCCTAACAGAAGAAGAATATTTCGATATTTTGGATACGCTGCCAAAAGACAATCAGCATCTGGATAATAGTGATCCGGACAAATTTATAGCCAAGATGGGCGCTGATGCATTGCATGATATCCTCGCCCGGCTTGACCTTGATAAAACCTCTTTTGATCTTCGGCACAAGGCTAATACCGAAACATCGCAGCAACGGAAGCAAGATGCCCTGAAACGCCTGCAGGTTTATGAAGCGTTCAGAGATGCGCAATCACGACTCGAAAACAGGCCCGAGTGGATGATTGTTAAAGTTGTTCCCGTAATTCCACCGGAATTACGCCCACTGGTACCGCTCGATGGCGGAAGGTTTGCAACATCAGACCTCAACGATCTCTATAGACGGGTGATTATTCGGAATAACAGACTAAAACGACTGATAGAGATCAAAGCACCGGACGTGATTATGCGTAACGAAAAGCGGATGCTTCAGGAAGCTGTGGATTCTTTGCTTGATAATTCAAGAAAAGCCAATGCGGTAAAAACAGATTCCAACAGAGCATTAAAATCTCTTTCCGACAGTCTTAAAGGAAAGCAAGGACGTTTCCGTCAAAACCTGTTAGGTAAACGTGTTGACTACTCTGGCCGTTCGGTAATTGTGGTTGGCCCGGAACTCAAGATGAGTGAGTGTGGTTTACCGAAAGACATGGCTTCAGAGTTGTTCAAACCATTTGTTATCAGAAAACTGTTGGAAAGAGGCATTGTGAAAACAGTGAAATCGGCCAAGAAAATTGTAGACCGAAAAGACCCGGTGGTATGGGATATCCTGGAAAACATCCTGAAAGGGCATCCTGTCCTGTTAAACAGGGCACCAACACTTCACAGGCTCGGTATTCAGGCTTTCCAGCCTAAACTGGTTGAAGGTAAGGCAATCCAGCTTCACCCGCTTGCATGTACTGCGTTTAACGCGGACTTTGATGGTGACCAGATGGCTGTTCATGTGCCTTTAGGCAATGCGGCTGTCCTTGAAGCTCAAATGCTGGTGCTGGCAACGCACAACATTTTGAATCCGGCAAACGGCGCACCGATTACTGTGCCCTCTCAAGACATGGTTCTTGGTTTGTATTATATTACAAAAGCAAGAAAAGACTCAGAAAATCATCCTGTTAAAGGTGAGGGAATGAAATTCTACTCTCCTGAGGAGGTGATTATTGCATACAACGAAGGAGTAATCGATCTCCATAGCGTCATTTATGTAAGAGTGACGGATCCCGATGGAACCGGTGATAATTCTATCAAAAAAGTAATTGAAACCACTACAGGCAGGGTCCTTTTCAATGACATTGTCCCGGATGGGTATGGATATGTTAACCAACTGCTTACAAAAAAAGCACTGCGGGATATAATTGGAAGTATCTTTAAGAAGATGGGAACGGCTAAAACTGCTAAGTTTCTTGATGATATAAAATCCATGGGCTTCCGGAAATCCTTTGAAGGCGGGCTCTCATTTAACCTCGGCGATGTGATTATTCCCGAGCAGAAGGAAGAACTGATTCATGAGGCCAATGAGGAAGTCTTGGAGGTGGTAAATAACTATAACATGGGATTTATCACGAATAATGAGCGTTATAATCAAATAATCGATATTTGGACGCATACAAATTCATACCTGACCAACATCTTAATGAAGCAATTAACGAGTGACAACGATGGGTTTAACTCGGTGTTTATGATGCTTGATTCAGGCGCTCGTGGTTCAAAAGAACAGATTCGCCAGCTTTCCGGAATGCGTGGCTTGATGGCAAAACCGCAGAAATCCGGCACAAGCGGGGGAGAGATTATCGAAAATCCGATTTTGTCCAACTTTAAGGAAGGACTTTCCGTTCTGGAGTATTTTATTTCCACACACGGCGCCCGTAAAGGTCTTGCCGATACGGCCCTGAAAACGGCTGATGCCGGCTACCTAACACGTCGCTTGGTGGATGTTGCACAGGATGTGGTTATTTCTGAAGAGGATTGTGGAACACTGCGGGGTTTGACCGCCACCGCACTCAAGAAAAACGAAGAGATTGTTGAATCGCTTTATGACCGCATTCTGGGTCGGGTTTCTTTACATGATGTTTTCCATCCCCAAACCGGAGATTTGCTGGTAGCAGCCGGTGTTGAAATAGATGAAAATAAAGCCAAGCTTATCACGGATTCCCCGATTGAATCCGTTGAAATCCGCTCGGTATTAACCTGTGAATCAAAACGGGGTGTATGCTCCTATTGTTATGGTCGTAACCTTGCCACAGGCAACATGGTTCAAAAAGGTGAGGCTGTGGGCGTAGTTGCGGCGCAGTCTATTGGTGAACCCGGAACACAGCTTACGTTACGAACTTTCCACGTGGGGGGTACTGCCTCTAACATTGCCGTAAGCGCTCGCGTGGAAGCCAAATATGATGGTATTCTGGAAATTGACGAGTTACGTTATGTGCCTTACGAAAACAATGATGGCAAGAAATATGACGTAGTGGTAGGTCGTTCCGCTGAACTCAGGATTATTGATAAAAAGACCGGAGTGGCATTGACATCCAGCGATTTGCCCTATGGCGCCAACTTATACTTCCGCTCAGGCGATGAAGTGAAAAAAGGTGATTTGATTAGCGATTGGGATCCGTATAACGCACTGATTCTTTCTGAGGTCTCCGGAAGGATTACTTTTGAAAACGTAGTGGAAGGCGAAACCTATCGCGTGGAATCCGATGAGCAAACCGGCTATATTGAGAAGGTTGTTATTGAACGGAGAAAGAAAGCGAAAAACCCGATTATCAGAGTTCTTGATGACGAGGGGAACGAACTAAAACGTTATGATATCCCTACCGGTTCTCATATTGTTTTGGATGAAGGTGATGAAATCAAAGCCGGAGACACGCTGGTGAAAATTCCGCGAGCCGTTGGAAAAACCGGTGACATTACCGGTGGTCTTCCCCGGGTTACAGAACTTTTCGAAGCCAGAAATCCTTCAGAACCTGCCGTAGTCTCAGAAATTGACGGTATCGTATCATTCGGTACCAAACTTAAGAGAGGTAATCGCGAAGTAATCATTACCTCAAAGACAGGAGAGCAGAAAAAATATCTGATTTCTACTTCTAAACAGATTCTGGCTCAGGAAAACGACCACGTTAGAGCAGGAACGCCGCTTTCGGAAGGCGCCATGACGCCTTCGGATATCCTGGCGATTAAAGGCCCAATGCGCGTTCAGGAATATATCGTTAATGAGATTCAGGAGGTATATCGCCTGCAGGGTGTGAAAATCAATGACAAGCACTTTGAGGCTATCGTGCGGCAAATGATGCGTAAGGTGGAAATTGAAGATCCCGGCGATACTAAATTCCTGGAAAAAGAACTCATTGATAAGGTTGTTTTCCAGGAAGAAAATGACTGGATATTCGGTAAACGGGTAGTAGAAGATTCTGGTGATTCAACCAAC
This sequence comes from uncultured Bacteroidales bacterium, assembly GCA_964465045.1. Lineage (GTDB taxonomy): Bacteria > Bacteroidota > Bacteroidia > Bacteroidales > JAIPAH01 > JAIPAH01. The sequence continues at coordinate 7,778 of CAYXJS010000097.1, forward strand.
TTGAAATCGGGGCAAATTATAACAGCCCGAAAATTGCGTGACGAGAATTCTACACTCAAACGCCGTGACCTGAAAGTCGTTCAATCACGCGAAGCAAAACCAGCTACAGGTCGGCAAGTGCTGCAGGGAATTACCAGGGCCTCGCTGCAAACCAAGAGCTTTATTTCAGCAGCGTCGTTCCAGGAAACCACTAAAGTGCTTACTAACGCTGCCATACAGGCAAAACGAGATCAGCTTGAAGGCCTCAAGGAAAATGTTATTGTAGGTCATAAAATTCCAGCAGGAACAGGTTTGCGCGATTATGAAGATATAATCGTAGGATCGCAGGAAGACTACGATCAACTTGTTCAGGCCAAAAAAGAAGACTAACAGAAACAAGTACATAACAAAAAGACGGGCTCAAGGGTCCGTCTTTTTTTATACCTTTACCAATCAAAAAGATAATATTATGGATGAAAACAGCAAAAAACAACAGCAGAAACTGAATATTGAACTTACTGAAGAAATCGCCGAAGGGACTTATGCCAACCTGGCTGCAATAACCCACTCTAATGCGGAGTTTATTGTTGATTTTATTAACATGATGCCCGGAGCAAAAAAAGCCAAGGTAAAATCGCGCATTATCCTTACCCCGCAGCATGCTAAAAAGTTACTTAATGCCTTAAACGATAACATCAAAAAGTTTGAATCGCATCATGGCCAGATTAAGGAAACACCTAAAGGGCAAGTTCCGTTTAATCTGGGCGGCCCTAAAGGAGAAGCCTGATGTAAGGCACAGCGAAAAAACATGGCCGGATGAAAACACCCGGCCTTGTCTGTTTTTTAGGGGTATTATCTATGGTAAATAACCCTTAAATGACTGGATTTATCATAAATGAATAATTCTAAAGGGTGGAATTTACACCAGAATTATAATGGACAGGGATTTAGACGGGCAGCTCTTTGCCCATGATCACTCCTTTTCTGCGTTTATCCCATTAATTAGAATCCTTCGGAACGTACCAGCCGATTGCGAATAAGTACGCTATGGAACCTGTTTTTCGAAATTCTGTAACGGCATTAATCTTATAAAACTTGCTCAGAATCTTAATTTAAAGCCATAAAAGCAAACAGTTTGCAAGTACAGACATAAAACTGCTTTAATTTCTCTGTTTTTTCAAAAATCTAATGATAGTGCAACTATTCATAAAACAAGCAATTTCTATTTATTATCCACAATTTAAAACACAAAAGTTTATGAAAACCACAAAGAGATTTTTTCTAATCCCATTGCTTCTGATGGGAACGGTTTTATTTTTTACAACAGGTTGTAGTGACGATGATGAGGCTTCGCCTGATGCGGAAGTGTCTATGTTTACGTTACTCGATTTTGGTACCCACACCGAGCATAGTATCGATAAGACCGGGGATGTTTTATTAAGATTTAAAGGCGAAGTAAATGAGCCCTCCATAGTTAAAGTACACCGTACCCATAATGACACTGGAAACGAAGAAGTCATTTTTGATGTTGATGCAGATGGGGCCTTTAGTATTGTCGAAGACGTTGTTTATATGGAGCCCGGCGAGTATACACTGTATGGTGAAATCACCGTTGGTGGTACAACGGTTCGAACTGAAGACGACCTCACGGTCACTGTCAGCGACGAAAAAGTCGATGTGGGAGATAATTTTACAATTGGCCTGGAGGATGTTAATCAAGATAATGATCAATTATTGATAGGCCGCCGGTATGCTCTGGAAATCAACTGGTGGCTGGGCCCTGGTGAGGAGCCAACCAATACCCGTGTTGATTGGGAAAGCAGCGATGAGTCAATAGCAACCGTTGAAGTAGAGCCAGGTGCCTCTAATGATGGTTGGGTTTATATTCATGCGCCAGGTTCTTTCAGAATTAGCGCTACATCTGAGGAGAAGCCCAACCTGACTTTTGGCCAAGATTTTACAGCGGTAGAGTCTGTGTCAGATGATACACCGGAAATCACCGTTAACTCAACAAGTACTTCTTCTCAAATTGTTGATGGCGTGGGTAACTCAGCTACAGTTATTAAGTTTACTGTGGAGAGTGAACAGGATGATCCTGCTTCGGGAGAGGAACATCAGTGGTTTGGAGTGAACTTTGCCTATGATGCTGAAGGTATATCCCAAACCATAGAGTATAGTGTGCCAAAAGCTAACGTTGACCGGAAAGAAATGCCTTCTGGCTCTGGTCAGGATTCTTACTGGCTCGAAGCAGGCACTTACACGATACAGTTGTGGGCTCCTATGGCTGAAGATGTTTCTGTTCCCGTACGCGTTTGGGTTAGTGATGCACAAGTTGATGCTCCATAATACGATTGACTGAGCCGCACATAGTGCGGGTGGTTACCTGGCTGGTTTGGGAGTGGGCTTTTCGTCTGCTCACAGGCCAGCTTTTTTTATTGTGATGAGCAGAAAAATTATGCCCCTTATAAAACCCTGAATCAAAAAAAGCCTCCCTGAATTCACAGAAAGGCTTAAAAAGTAGTCCGTAGGGGAATCGAACCCCTGTTACCAGGATGAAAACCTGGCGTCCTAACCCCTAGACGAACGGACCATTGTTTTTGATTGAAAGAACTCTCTTGTAGTCCGTAGGGGAATCGAACCCCTGTTACCAGGATGAAAACCTGGCGTCCT
>CAYXJS010000098.1:0-10422 GCA_964465045.1 uncultured Bacteroidales bacterium
ACACTTGATAAACGCTATAACACAAAATATGGTATGAGCATGTTTGAGAATCTTGCTTTCATTAAAGAGAATGGGTTGAAGAACTTTCTAAAATCAGAAGAGAAAAAGTGGACTTGTCCAAATTGTGGCTCAGGTTTGAGTGTGCATAGAGACAATTGTTTAAGTTGTGACTACAAATACCGATAAATAAAGCCCGTTAACAATCAGGGATCATCCAGAGTATGTTCCGGGGGAAGCTGCTGTAATTATACCGGCGTTGAACCAGCCTAAAGATAGCGGATACGGGATGTTGCGGATTCTGGTGCTTCTTGAACTCTCAAAAGGATACAAATCAGACTTACCTATCCAATCATTCTTACATCAGGTGCAGGATAGCTAAAAAGCTCCGGAAACCAAATTCTTAACGCATTTCTTTACGATTTTTTCAATGCAGTAAATACCTTGAAATTGATATGCTTGTTAAAAATATCTCGTTTCTATTGAACTTTTTTTAAGTTCTTCTTGTTTATTTTTTAAGTAAGCTTAAAAATATGCATCATGTCAGTTTCTACAGAAAACTTCTTAAAAACGGTCTATCGTCTATCTGTGATGAATAAACCCGGGGCTAAACCAGGCAGTATTGCAAAGGAGCTTGGGATATCCAATGCTGCTGCGACGGATATGGCGCGGAACCTGGCATCCAAAAAGCTAATTGATTATGAAAAGTACCATACCATCAAATTAACAAAAACCGGCAAGGAACAAGCGCTCCGGCTAACCCGGAAGCACAGGTTGTGGGAAACACTGCTGTCGCAATTACTGAATTTGAGTTTAGGTGAAATACACAGGGAAGCTGAATTGCTGGAACATCAAACATCTGATTTTCTTGCTGATAAAATCTCCGAATATTTAGGAAACCCCGGGTTCGACCCTCATGGGGATCCCATCCCAAACAAAATGTACGATCCTGATGAGCAAAACGATTATATCACTATTGCTGATGCCTCTGAGGGTAACTATTACAAGGTAAAGAGATTATTTGGTTCGGAGGATATTTTTTTTGATTTCTGCGAAACCAACGGAATTCAAATCAACACGGGGCTATACATCGAAAAACAGCACCCTGCTCAGGATATGACAATTATTAAAATTCGAAACTCAACCATTGTTTTGAATAAATATTATGCTGAAAAAATTTTTATTGAGGCAAAAGCAAATCAAAATAAGAATCAATAATAAGCGACTATGAAATCAATTGCTTTATCAACATTCGCAATAATGATCAGTTTATATTCCTTTTCGCAGGAAAATGAAACGCCGGACATCATCACAGACCGTCCGGATCAATCGGAATCAACAGCAATAGTACCGTTAAATATGCTTCAGATTGAAACCGGTTTTGTTTACGAACATGACAAAACTGACCTTGCTGAATTTAACAATACCACATTCAACACCACCCTGTTCCGGTATGGTTTATTCAAAAGTACTGAACTGCGAATAGGCATGGAATACCTTGAATCTATCAGGAAGGAATTATCAGGGGGAGAATATTCTGCCAAAGGTTTTGGTGCGCTTCATACAGGTGTTAAAGTTAAAATAACCCAAGAAAAAGGACTCATTCCTGAAATGGCGATATTGGGAAGTCTGGATTGGCCTGCTACGGCAAATAAGAATTTAAAACCCTCCTATGTGGCGCCTTCATTACGTCTGGCCTTCGACCATACCTTAACGGAATACATTGGCCTGGCTTATAATCTTGCAGCAGAATGGGATGGAGAAACCCCTGTAGCCAGCTATTTCTACTCTGTATCGCTGGGGATAGATGTAACCAGGCAGTTTGGAGCTTTTATAGAAGCTTTTGGCTCACTTTATGAAGATTATAAACCTGAAAACAAGATAGATGGCGGATTTACATATATGGTGGATAAAAATTTTCTGATTGATCTTTACGGAGGATTGGGATTATCAGAAGCATCACCGGATTATTTTATTGGATTCGGCCTCAGCTACCGGATTCCCGAATAAGTCTTAACTGACTGGAGCAGCCTACCCTGTTATTGACAGACCGGTTGTTCAATTTTCCGGGTAGAACAAGAAATTTTAACATAATTTGTTTATTTTTAACCAAACTCAAAAGAAAAATGATGCAGAATATATTTAAACTAATAACCGTCTTCGCCGCCTTTCTTACATTGATATCGTGTAATACAGAGACAAAAAATCAAAAGGAAGGGGATGATCCTGTAAAAGTTGTAGCTACTACTACCATGATTGCTGATTTGCTTGAAAATATCGGCGGCGAAAAGACAGAAATAAATGGATTGATGGGCCCCGGCGTGGATCCTCACTTGTATAAAGCCAGTGAAAATGATGTGCAGCACCTGTTCAATGCAGAAATTGTGTTTTATAATGGCTTGCACCTGGAAGGAAAACTGGTGGATATCTTTGAACGAATGAAACAACGAGGAAAGCATTTATATCCAATCACGGATACCGTAAATAACAATGACTTAATCCCTTCAGGTGAATTTGAGTCCAATTATGACCCACACATTTGGTTTGATATTTCAATCTGGAAAACGGCAACCAAATATGTCACAGAAAAATTGGCTGATTACGACCCTGAAAACAAAGAATATTACAACAAAAATAAAGAGAAATACCTGGCTAAGCTGGATTCGCTGCAAGAGGAAATAACCGCCTTAATTAGTCAGGTACCTGAAGACAAGCGAATTTTAATCACTGCCCACGATGCCTTTAAGTATTTTGGAAAAGCCTACGATTTTAAAGTGATGGGCATTCAGGGCATCAGTACGGCATCAGAGGCGGGTGTTAAGGACATCCAGAACCTATCCAATATCATAGTTAAAAATCAGATAAAAGCTATATTTGTTGAAACCTCAGTGCCTGAGAGAAACATAAAAGCGCTTCAGAAATCTGTCAGGTCTAAAGGGTTCAAAGTCAATGTAGGCGGACAGCTTTACTCTGATGCTTTAGGCAGCAAAAGTGAAAAAACCGGAACTTACACGGGAATGTTTCGTCATAATGTAGAAACAATTGCAAAAGGAATAAAATAAGCAGTGTAACAAGAGCGCTTATGAACTTATTATATATTTGTGTAGTTTTTAACTCAAAACCTTCTTTACAAGAATATGCAAAATAATTATGCCATTGAGGTAAACGATCTTACCGTAGCATACAAGTTCAAACCCGTTTTGTGGGATATTGACCTGAACATCCCGGAAGGCATTTTGATGGGGATTGTAGGGCCGAACGGAGCCGGCAAAACTACCCTGATAAAAGCCATTCTTGGTATCATTAAACCGGTAGCCGGAACAGTCTATGTATACGGAAAACCTTATTCAAAAAATAATTCAAAGGTGGCTTATGTGCCTCAAAAAGGCAGTGTAGACTGGGATTTTCCCACAAATGTTCTGGATGTGGTTATGATGGGAGCATATGGTGAGTTAGGCTTGATCAAAAGGCCTGGAAAAAGACACAAGAAACAAGCATTGGAAGCATTAGAAAAAGTTGGTATGCTTGATTTTAAAGACAGGCAGATAAGTCAACTTTCCGGTGGACAGCAGCAGCGGGTATTTCTTGCAAGGGCCCTGGTAGAAAATGCCATGATCTATTTTATGGACGAGCCATTCCAGGGCGTGGATGCAACAACTGAGAAAGCCATAGTCAAAATTCTCAAAGAGCTGGGTAAAGAAGGGAAAACCGTAATCGTGGTGCATCATGACTTGCAAACGGTGCCTGAGTATTTTGACTGGGTGACTTTTCTGAATGTAAAAAAAGTTGCTACAGGTCCTGTGAAGGATATCTTTAACGACGATAATCTAACCAAGACATACGGAATCAATTTTCAAATCAGCGAAACAAAACAGTAACGATGGAGTTTATCGACTTTCTGCAACACTTTTTCACAGATTATACTTCCCGGACTATTGCAATGGGAACCCTTGTTCTGGGTGTTGTCAGCGGGATTCTGGGAAGCTTTGCAGTGCTGAGAAAACAAAGCCTCCTTGGCGATGCCATTTCGCATGCCGCATTACCGGGTATTGCGCTTGTATTCCTTATTATCAGGGTAAAAGATCCTTTTCTGTTTCTTGTTGGAGCCATCGTAAGTGGCGTAATTGGCAGCCTGTGGATAATGGGAATGACTAAAAACACCAAGCTAAAAACCGATACCGCCCTGGGTATTATCCTTTCCGTTTTTTTTGGTTTTGGAATTCTCTTGCTTACGTTCATTCAAAAACTCCCGGATGCCAGCCAATCAGGCCTGGAAGATTATTTATTCGGACAGGCTGCCACGCTAATGGTAGAAGATGTCATTGTAATGACCCTGTTAGGCGGAATATCGTTGATTATCGTTCTTGTTTTCTGGAAAGAATTAAAGATAATGACATTTGATCCGCAGTACACGAAAACACTGGGGTTCAATACTAAATTTCTTGACATCCTGATTACTTCCCTCATAGTAGTGGCAATTGTTATCGGACTGCAAACTGTCGGAGTGATACTGATGAGCGCTATGCTGCTTGCACCTGCCGCTGCAGCCAGGCAATGGAGCAATAAGCTGGAAACAATGATCCTGTTGGCGGCTTTATTCGGAGCTTTATCCGGAGTTGCCGGTACAGCAATCAGCACCTCAATAGCCAGAATGTCCACCGGCCCCACCATCGTATTGGTAGCTGTATTTATCGTGGTGGTTTCGTTTATTTTTTCACCTGAACGAGGCTTGCTATTCAGAAAAATCAACACATTGAAAAGCAGAAGAACCATGCGAATGAATAAAACACTTTCATTAATGTATATGGTTACAGAAAATCATGAGAACTATGATCATCCGCATTCGTTTCAATTATTAAACAATTTCAGAGGATACCACAAAAAATGTATCAACGAACTTAGAAATATGGGCTATATTAAAATCACTTCCGGCAATCAATGGCAATTGACTAAAAAAGGATTTGAAGAAGCCAGGGATATGTATGCAGAAAAAGATCATCAATTATGAGTTCACCACAAATTGAAATACAACTCATTGCTGTTATTGTATCAGTAGCTTGTGCCATACCGGGGGTGTTCCTGGTATTACGAAAAATGGCTATGATTAGCGATGCGATAAGTCATTCTATTTTACCCGGTTTGGTAGTAGGTTTCCTTATTACACATAGTTTGTCTTCCCCCATATTGATTATTATGGCTGCAGGAACCGGCGTGCTGACGGTTGCCCTTGTTGAGGCTGTGAAAAATACAGGGCTTGTTAAAGAAGACACTGCAATTGGCCTTGTGTTTCCTGCATTATTTAGTATTGGGGTTATTCTTATTTCCCGCTTAACCGGTGATGTTCATATTGATACAGATGCTGTGCTTGTGGGAGAAATAGCCTTTGCTCCATTTAACAGGCTTATCGTTGCAGGCGTTGATGTTGGGCCAAAGTCGCTTTGGGTTATGGGGACCATTTTAGCTTTAACCATAATTCTACTTCTTTTGTTTTACAAGGAGTTGAAAATAAGCACATTTGACCCTGAATTAGCTGCTTCTTTGGGGTTCACACCTGTATTAATCCATTATGGATTGATGACCATTACTTCGTTCACGGCTGTTGGCGCTTTTGATGCCGTTGGTGCCATCCTGGTAGTAGCTCTCATGATAGTCCCTGCCGCTGCTGCTTATCTTCTAACCAATACGCTAAAGAAAATGCTGTTTCTGGCTCCCTCGTTAGGCATTTTTGCCGCCATAAGCGGGTATTGGCTGGCCCATTGGCTGGATGCATCTATTGGCGGCTCGATGGCCACTGTACTGGGACTCATTTTTCTTCTCGTCTTTCTTTTTGCTCCGGACAGGGGGCTGGTATCGGTTCTTTTAAGACGCAAAAAACAACAAATAGAATTTGCCATGTTAACCTACATGATTCACCTGAAAAATCACAGCTACGAAAACGATGATCCTGAGGAAAGAAGAACAGATCATTTAACAGGTCATTTTCGCTGGAATAAAACGAAAGCAAAAAGAATACTTAATTTGGCCAGGAGAAATCATTTGGTGAATATTGAAAAGAATATGGTAAGCCTGACTAAAAAGGGAGAACACTACACCAATGAAGCTATGAACTACATCATCAACAATAAAAACTCCGAACTGGAAAAGTTTCAAAGCCGTTTCATACTTTTTAAAAAGGATTGATTATTCACACTTCCTCAATGGATAACGCGTGCCGGAAAAAGTGCAATCTATAGATTGCGTTAATAATCAGGAAAAAATTACAGCTTTTTCAACGTTTCATCGCACTACATTCAGCTTCTTCTTGTATATCCTCAAAGATTTCTGCTCACCGGTCTTTTGAGAAGAATAATGCAAGTATCCGCTAACCAAGTCATTGCGGGTTTCAGCAGCCGGTGGTTTATGACATTTCAAATTTACTTTGTGGTTTCCGGCAGAGGTTATCGTTTCGCCGGATTCCGCAGAAAATTGCCAGCCCAGTTCGCAATCAAGCTCTATTTTTTCCAGCAAAACAGGATGATCATGCATATTTCTTATAGTAAAAGCTAGCTTGTTTTCTCCGGCGTAGCAATGCAAATCCCCGATAATAGCCAGTTCAAAATCTATAGCTTCTGAACCAAATGAAAACTCTTTATCTACCTTACCCCGGTAAATACTATAAATAACATGAATATGATTTCCGGGCTCATCATAGCAGTTTTCTGCATCATAAGTTATGGCCACCGTTGAAGACCCTAAATTGGTATTGTTAATGATCGCACAGTTAGACTGAACCATAGGTTTTTTAGCCGTAGATACTCTCTTCTTTCCCACATAAAGGGCATAACGTAAAACCCCGGGTTCGCTTTGCTCTTCTTTCAGATAAACGGCATCAAGCAGGCTTCGGCATTTCTCAAGCGTCACTTCAGCTTTTTCCTTCCGGTTGTCGCGAAACACAGGAGTGATTTTTTCCAGCGAAGAAATACATTGTTCCAGTTCTTCTATCGTCTTGAAATTTTCGGAAAGCGATATCTGGCGTTCCAGCAGCTTTGTAAGTTCGGCATCCTTTTTTTCAAACTCAGCTACAAGCTCCTGCAAATCCAGTTGATTAAACGGATATTTCACGGCATAAAAATATTCCAGTGTGTTGTCCTTTTTGTGGTTTCGTTTCTCCCAATAGACCTCATCAATACGGCTGGGAGAAATGCCTTTGAGGTAGTCATGCTGTGCTGTTTCAGTTTGCGTGTTACGTTCAAAAGAGGAAGAAAACCAGGATTCATCTCCGGCCATCACTTCTTTAACTGCATCCTCAGCAATGCTGCTGACATGCACCGCCACAGATTCTGTAATCTGTTCGCGCACGTTATTCATGGCTTTATCGCGGGCTTTATCCATTTCCATATCAGTGCCAAGCCCTATAACAAAGCCTCCTTGCAGACCAGAAACCCATGCAGGCCGTTTTCCGCTTTCCTCCACCACTTTATATTGAGCGTAAGATGGTGAAGCGATCACGAAAAAAACCAACAAAAAGGAGAATATTATTTTCATCATGTTCATGCTTATTTTATAAGAGATAGTCTGTCAATTTTATACGCATTGTCATTAGCCGTAACAATCCACTGCCGGGCATAGGATACAACGGGGAACACACAGCGCATAACTGTAGGCGTATCAGGCAGGATTGTGTAATTGATGTTAATGTATTTTTCTTTTTTATTACCAATGCTAACAGATTGCGGTTTAAACTCTTCTCCTTTACCATTTATCAGTTTCATCAACCGGGGTCCGGTTTTGATTTGCTGTTCTTTCCCTGTAGAGTTCATAATTTGGAATTCCAGAATTGTCTGCTCACCAAGACTTTCTCCTTTTGAGTAATGAATTACCAGGCCATTTGTTAAAACTACGCGCTTATCGCGATTCACTTTTACAGGTTCATCAGGCTCTTCCTCAACAACCATTTCCGGTGCAGGACGGTATTCTGGTGGAATCTTATCACCAAATTCTGCGATTTTTTCCATGCATCTGTCAAAGCATTCGCGCGAAGCTTTTGGTGTAGACATCAAAAGGTGATAAGCGCTGAGATACCTTTTCGCATGCACCATGCCGTCAGCTTCTGCCAGGATCAAATCGCAGTTTCCGTTATAATATTCCAGGATACGCTGTTTTCCTTTTCTGAAAAACGCTTTAAGTTGAGGATGGCGTGCATCTATTTTTCTGAATGCATCCGTCATCGCTTTTTCTTCTGTAGCGCCTACTCCTTTCACAGAAAAATCAGCTTGTTCATAAGTGTTTCCGTTAAGCGACTCCACAAGCTTCACCGATATTTCGATATTTTGTGTGATCATGGGTGGTACAGAACCGGAAACAGCCTTCTCGACCACAGCCACTGAGGGTACCATGTTAAAAACCTGTCCTTCTCCGTCGGCGGCCAGGCCGTTCAGGCTGGCAGCCTTTGATAAGCGGTTGGCAAGCAAGGCATAAGAACCCTGTGGAATATCTGCTGAAAGCGCTGAAGGTTGTTTTAGTCCCACGGCAATCCGGTCTTCATCACCGGCAGCTATCATGCTGTTTTGAGCTGCTGAAAAGCCAATGGAGCATATCAGCAATAAAAATACAATTCCTGTTTTTTTCATAGTCTGTTATTTATCTCCTAATATCAGCCATGCTTCTCCAAGTCCACGCTGATAAATTTTTGATTCAATATTAAAAGGAGCATCGCGCAGGAAACTCCTTAGCTGATTCACATATCTCCTTGTATCCATGGCTCTTTCCACGCCACGCCGCTCAAAATACAATGGTATCCTGACCTGGGTAAACGTCATTTTTGAGTCTGTAGCTACAGAAGTAGTAAAGCGCCCTTCAACGGCATTTTCTGCCAACCAGTCTTCCAGGTGAAAGCCCAGCTCATCATAAAACCCCTGAAAATCATATTCATCCTGGAAACTAACCAGGGCATCTTCCCATACAAACAGGTTGATTGTAACTTCGCGGCCTTTTTCAAACATTTCCGAGAAGAAATCCATAAGCTGACCATTAAACTTATCCATGTAACTGAGCACCGCCTCTTCGATGAGCAGGTCTGCTGAAGCGGCCATAGAAGGTTTACCTGTACCGGCTGCTCCGGCAATCTGCTTGCCGGTATAACTGTCTATCCCACGCAAATTAAAAACAATATATCTTTCCGGGCCTTGTTCTTTCACATCAAAGTCAATATCCATGATGATATCCGCATTAGCTGTTCTTTTCAGACGATCTACCGGGCTCTCAAATATTCCGGAACCCGAGGTCTCCGAAGCAAGCATCATCTGCTCTGCCTCCCTGGAATTGATGTTTTTAAGCATCTGCTCAAGGTCTTGTAGTGGAAAGCCTCTCTCTGCCATGAGGGAACCCAGTTTCGTGGTCACCATTCTCAACTGATTGTCATGCTGCAATGCGGCTTTATAATCGGGAAATTCATGAATTTTTCCCTGAACTTCCATTGTAGAAACGTACCCGCGTTCAATGCAATAATTGTCACTGGGCACTACCATAATAGTGGGCTTCTTTGCCTGGCTGAAACCGGCAAAATATGTCATAATAATCAAAAAAACTGTAAATAAATATCGCTTCATAATCTTGTTTTAAAATCCACTATCCAATCTTTTTATCATACCATTTTCTTCTAGATATGCTCTAAGGTTGCTGTGAGCAACCGATGCTTTCACGGCTACTTTATACCCTTTCTGCATTTTAATCCGGTCGGCACCCCCCGGCATCCCGTCGTTCGTCAGATTCACGAACTGCAGGTATTTTCCTCCCGGCTTCAAAAAATCATCATAAAACTTCTGATGCTTTTCGTAGCAGTTCTGTTCTGCACATAAGGCAGGCGTTTTAGCTGAACCATTTCCGGCAGGAATACCTCTGAAAATTGCTGCGGCTACCGCATTACGCTTGGCTTTCATCACAGCCTGTTCGGCTTTTTTATCATAGCCCCAAATCTTCACCAGCTTAGTGCCTTCCTCTCCTACTCCGAGGTTTTGAATTTCATAATTGTAAGGGCTTTCAAGCACAGCTTGTGTGGCTTTCTGTGAGCTGCACCCCCAAAAGATCACGGAAAGGGAGAAAGCCAGTAAAAAGAGTAATGGTGTTTTCATAGTGTATTGTTTTAAAAATCAATTCGTAATCCAACTTCTACAGAAATATCTCCTTCACGCCCTTTGTTTTCTTCATCCAAAAACATTTCTCCCCATTCTTTATCCATGTTATCAAAAACCTCGCCATTTTTCACTAAACCATTTCCTATTATCATTGTATAGTTGACCTCGCCATACACCGCTACATTATGCAAAAGGTGCAATCCACTATAAAATCCTCCTTTTATTAAATCAGTAGCATATTCTGTATTTTCTATTTCTACAGTTTCGCGACCATAAAGCACATAAGGCATCATTTCCATGATTCTGAACATAC
>CAYXJS010000099.1:0-3788 GCA_964465045.1 uncultured Bacteroidales bacterium
CGAAGCTGGGCATAGCCATCATTTTCAATGGTGGCTGCCTTTTCAATGCTTGGGCGCTCGGCTTCATTAAACACGGTGATGTTATTATGTATAGTATGCGACAGATCGATTACTTTCATGGTTTTCTTTTACGGCAAAGTAACAGCAAAATTTCAATCTCCACAAAAAAACGGTGAAGAAGCTTATCCCCACCGTTTCTGTTATTTTGAATTCTGTGTTCTAATCACCAAAACTGATACCCACACCTCTGGCTGTTTTGATGAGGGCGGTGTCTGGCGTAACAAGGTTTGGCTTGCTTATAGCAGATTTGAGTGGCACAGAAGTAATATACGGATGACGGTAAGAAACCATATGACCGAACTTCTTATTCTTAACCAAATCAAATGCTTTTACTCCAAACTGCGCTGCCAAAACACGGTCATATGCAATAGGCACACCACCACGTTGCAAGTGGCCTAACACAGTTTCGCGAATATCATGATTGCATCCGGCTTCTACTAGCTCTTCACGCAAACGTGCTGCAGCGCCTGAAAGCTTCTTATTTGCGTAACCCACTTCATTGGTTTTAACGGCTGCTTGTGTTCCACCTTTCGGCTTAGCGCCTTCAGCAATCACAATGTTTACAAAACCTCTGCCTTTATGAAACCTCGACTCGATATGGTCGTTTACTTTCTGAACATCGTAAGGTATTTCAGGAATCAGGCAAACCTCAGCTCCTCCGGCTACGGCTGCATTCATAGCAATCCAGCCTGCATCGCGTCCCATAACTTCCAGGATAATAACCCTGTTATGGCTTGCTGCTGTTGTAACCAGCTTATCGACGGCGTCGGTTGCTACCTGCACGGCAGTCTGAAAACCAAAAGTAGAGTCGGTATTTGCCACGTCATTATCGATGGTTTTCGGAACACCAATAACGTTCAGTCCTTTTTCATAAAGCGCCTGGGATATTCTTTGCGAACCATCACCTCCAATGTTAATAACAGCCTCTACTCCCAAAAGCTGAAGCTTTTTAATCAACTCATCAGAACGGTCAACACTTCCCCAGCTACCATACTTGTTTTTTACGGGCCAGGCAAAAGGGCCTCCCTTGTTCGTAGACTCCAAAATGGTGCCTCCCTGGAAATGGATGCCGCGTACGGCTTTATCATCCAAGACTTTAATTTCCTGGGGCTCATTAAGAACACCATTAAACCCTTGCATACTGCCAATTACTTCCCAATCTTTTTCCTGTGAGGCGCGTTTAACAACCGCCCTTATTACTGCATTTAAGCCCGGGCAATCTCCGCCACCCGTTAAGACTAAAACTCGTTTCATAAATATAGCCTTTCTTTATTTAATATTTTTTTCAATCAAATTCACTGCTCTGAGATTGCGAAAATAATTAAAATATTATGATGTTATAAAACAAGTTAAAACACATAAAAAGTGTAAAGATACGCTACAATCATACTAAAATCAACATTATAGCCTAATGAAACTTTTTTCGCAAACCTTTGCGCAATCGGATTAAGTTTTTGTATTTTCATAAACACGTTTGATATAATTTTACAATCGAAAACAAAAACAAAGAATTATGAAAAGAATATTCAGCATTGGAATCGCTCTGGTAATTGTGGGATTTATTGCATCCTGCTCTCAGCCAGACAACAGCGAAGAATCAAATCAAAAAGAAGTGCAATGGCACAAAGACGCTACCATTTATGAGGTGAACATACGGCAATACACAGAAGAAGGCACTTTTGAAGCTTTCCAGGAACACTTACCGCGCCTGAAAGAGCTTGGCGTAGATATTTTATGGCTGATGCCGATTCATCCTATAGGTGAGAAAAAACGCAAAGGAGAACTTGGCAGTTATTATTCGGTAAAAGATTACAAAGCGGTAAATCCTGAGTTTGGAACCGAAGAAGATTTTCAAAACTTAGTGGATGCGGCTCACGAACAAGGCTTCAAGTTAATTCTCGACTGGGTAGCCAATCACACTTCCTGGGATAATCACCTGATTAAAGAAAACCCGGAGTGGTACACCCGTGATTCTGCCGGCAATATGGTTTCGCCATACGACTGGTCTGATGTGGCCGACCTGAACTACGATGTCCCTGAAGTGCGTGAATACATGAAAGGCGCCTTAAAGTATTGGGTGGAAGAGTTTGATGTGGACGGATACCGGTGCGATGTGGCCGGGATGGTTCCGGTAGATTTTTGGGAAGATGCCGTTGCTGAACTCCATGAAATAAAGCCTGTTTTCATGCTTGCCGAAGATGAAGAAGAACTCGACCTGCTGGATTCTGCCTTTCACATGCATTACGGATGGGAGTTTCATCATGTAATGAACCAAGTATCGCAAGGAGAAAAGTCTGTTGATGCTTTCTATGAGTATTTTGAAAAGGTAGATACCACTATTGGCCATTCAAGGAAAATGCATTTTCTGACGAACCACGACGAAAATACATGGAACGGAACGATAGAAGAACGAATGGGCGATGCCAGCAAGGCGATGGCTGTAATTTCGTTTACCATTCCCGGAATGCCACTGATATACAGCGGCCAGGAAATCGGGCTGGATAAACAATTGGAATTCTTCAAGAAAGACCCAATAGAATGGGAAGAAAGCCCGCTAGAGGATTTTTATGCGAAACTGACCGAACTTAAGGCCGAAAACCCGGCGCTGTATTTCGGAAAGTACGGCGGAGATTTTGATATCTTAACCTCCGACAAACCCGAAGAGATATTTGCCTTTACCCGCAAAAAAGACGATAACAAAGTGCTGGTGGTTACCAACCTTACAGATAATACACAGGCTTTTGCCATACCCGATATCACAGGCAACTATGTAAACTACTTCACTGGCGAGCAGGAAGCCCTCGACCGTAAGTTCCAGCTTCAACCCTGGGATTACAAAGTTTATATTAAACAATAAAACGGTCTTAAAATACAAAGGATTAGAAAAGAGGGAAACGGTTTTGTTTTCCTCTTTTTTGTTTTTCAATATGGAAGTTTATTTGGATTTTGCCTGCTGTCCCAGAAGGTAATTAACTCTATTTCATTTTTGTGGGGCTTTATTCTGTAATAAAGTATATTATGCTTGGTTACAAAACCTTTTCTTACATTTTTTTTATTTCTACTTACCTCAAATATATAAGGATCATTGGTAATCTGATAGAGCACTTTCTCTACCTCATCAACAAAACTTTGAATTTCCTTTTTTGTCCAGTCTCTCTCCAAATAATCAAGCACTTTAAAGTATGTCTTTCTTGCAGTAGGAGTCCAACTTACTTTCATTAATCAAGATTGTATTTCTCTTTAACTTTCTTCATTACTTCAGAATGCGGGGTGGTTTCTCCCCTTTCCGCTTCTGCAAGTCCTTGTTCAATAGACTGTTTTTCGGCTTCGCTGATTTCATCCCACCAATCATCTTTTGTTTTATTTTTCAACACCTTCTCCACTTCCTTTAAAACAGAAGTTTTGTTGGTATTCAAAACAAGCTGTACAATTTCGAGTTTTTTAAACTGTATATTCATAATAACTTTCAATTTACATACAAATTTAACGATTATTATTGACTTAAGGAGATTTTTAATGCCCGTCTAAGACCCTGATATAAAAAAGGTTTTTATCATATATTTAAGAACCTATTCATTCCCGGTGTCATTTCAACACATCAAAACAACTCCAGAACCATCATTTACTGGCAAAGGCAGAGTGAATATAATCAAGTTTCTTTAAATCTCAGTATACAATAAAAAAGCCGGAGTAATCAACTCCGGCTTCAAATCAACTCTAATCAAAAA
>CAYXJS010000099.1:3888-10298 GCA_964465045.1 uncultured Bacteroidales bacterium
ACAATAAAAAAGCCGGAGTAATCAACTCCGGCTTCAAATCAACTCTAATCAAAAACTCTAATCAACTAAATGTATTTTCCGTTTTGACATTTACAAAGTTACAATGAAAACCCGCCTTTGGAAAGCAGAAAAACCGCAAACGTTTGCGATTCAGAAAGTAAACTGATTCCTTATCACTGATAAAGCTTTTCATACAAGCAATTTATCTCCATAAAGCTCTTCATCTCATTTGATTTGAAAGAAAACTAAGGTTTAGAAGAAGAATCATCGCAATGAAATAAATCATTCATAAAAAAAGGAATGACCGCAACACAGTCACCTTTTAATGCCAAAACTGTCCAAAATATTTACAATACGCTGATTTAATGAATACATCTATTCATTTAAAACAGAAACATTGTTAATAAAGCCGCCGTAATGAACAAGAAAATCGTTAATCAGGTTATTTGGATGAATATTGAACTAGTATTTTAGAAACAAATGCAAACGATTGCATCTGTATAATAAACTGTATTTCTTTTTTTTATAGTTACCTAGAAACTAAATTTAGACCATAAAAAATAGTCTATCTATTAAATAATTATTAATTTTATCACTGAAAATTAAATATATAATAAATAAAGGAACAAAATTGAATGCCTATGAAGCAACCAACTGTTATTATGAGAAAAAAGAAGAATTAAATCAAAAAGTGTATCAATAGAAAAATGGAGAAGAACTTACCTAAAAATTAATTTTAAACTAAAAAGTGTTTCAAATGAATAAATCAAGCATTACAAAACATGTTAAGACGCTGCTCTTGTCATTGTTTATGGTCATGGCGATAGGACATATTGCTTATGCTCAGCAAACGATTACGGGAACAGTAACTGATGCCAACGATGGCAGTACCCTTGTGGGAGCAACTGTTCAGATAGAAGGAACAACCCAGGGTACAATTACCGATGCTGAGGGAAATTACAACCTTCAGGCCAATGAAGGAGACATTCTTGTTTTCTCTTTTGTGGGATACCAGAAGGAAAAAGTGGAATTAACCGGACAAACAACGGTAAACGTATCCATGAAACCCACCGCAGAAAGCCTGGAAGGCGTTGTGGTTATTGGTTATGGTACGCAACGAAAAGACGACAATACGGGTTCTGTATCGTCTATTAGTTCCAAAGACTTCAATGAAGGCGCTATCACTTCCCCCGAAGATCTTTTCCGCGGAAAATCAGCAGGTGTAGATGTTACTTCAAATAGTGGTGCTCCCGGATCGGGTTCAACCATCCGTATTCGCGGAGGATCTTCGCTGTCAGCAAGTAACAACCCGTTATTTGTAATTGATGGTGTCCCTGTTGACGGTGGTGGAATTTCTGGTATGCGTAACCCCTTAAACTCCATAAATCCAAATGACATTGAGTCTATAAATGTGCTGAAAGATGCATCGGCCACTGCGATTTATGGTTCAAGGGCTTCTAATGGTGTAGTTCTTATTAACACTAAAAAAGGAGAAAAAGGCCAGGAGATGAAAATCAACTACTCTGGTAAAGCTTCGGTTCAAACCATTCGCAACCAGGTCGACCTGCTTTCAACTGAGGAATTCAAAGAGGAAATTACTGATGTTTACGGACAATCCGGAGCTGATTTCCTTGGCGACGCTGACACAGACTGGCAGGATGAAATATATGATGACGCTTTCAGCCAGGACCACAACCTGAGCGTTACAGGAGCTTATAAGAATCTGCCTTACAGGGCTTCTGTTGGCTATTCCGGAAACGAAGGTATTCTTCGCACATCCAAGCTCGACAGGGTAACAGGGTCTGTTTCAGTAAACCCAACTTTTCTGGATGATGCGCTGAAAATGGATGTAAACCTTAAAGGCATGCAAATCCAAAACCAGTTTGCTAACGATGGAGCAATCGGAGCTGCTGCTGCATTTGACCCGACACGTCCGGTAATAGACCCCAATGCGGATAGCTACGATAAGCCCTACGGAGGATATTTTACATGGAGGGATGAATCAGGAGACAGAATTCCTATTGCCACAAGTAACCCGGTTGCTATGTTGGAACAAACCGATGATCAGTCTACCGTAAACAGAGCGCTGGGTAATGTAAAACTAGATTATGCGCTGCCATTTATGCCAGACTTCTCTGCCGTGCTGAATTTAGGTTTTGACTACTCAGATGTAGCCGATGGATTATACCTGGTTCCGGATAACGCTGCTTTTGAAGACGATGGTTCAGAATACACAGGTGTTCGCAGAAATTATACCCAAACGAAAGAAAACGAGCTCCTGGACTTCTATCTGAAATACAATGCCGACTATCCTTCTATAGAAAGCACCGTAGATTTTACAGGTGGTTATTCATGGGAGCATCATTATGAAGAAGGCTCTGAGTTTGCTACCAACTACAACCGCGAAGACTCCACCGTAGTGGATCAGGACACAGAATATAAAACAGAATACTATTTGGTTTCTTTCTTCGGAAGAATGAATTATACTTTCAAAGAAAAGTACTTATTAACAGGAACACTTCGTTATGACGGTACTTCACGTTTCCACCCCGACAACCGCTGGGGATTATTCCCTTCAGCAGCAATGGCGTGGAAGGTACACGAAGAATCCTTCCTTAAGGATGTAGATGTATTAGACCAGCTTAAACTACGTTTAGGTTATGGTATAACAGGTCAGCAAGATATTAATCAGGGGAACTATCCTTATATACCCAGTTATATGCTTTCAGAGCCCAACGCAAGATATCAGTTCGGAGACGAATTTGTTACGACACTGCGTCCGGGAAAATACAATGCCGACCTGAAATGGGAAGAAACCACAACATACAACCTGGCATTGGATTATGCATTTTACGATGAACGTTTAATCGGTTCTGTTGAAGCATATTACAGAGAAACAAATGATCTTTTGAATATTATTCCTACTCCTTTAGGAACGAACTTCACAAATGAAATTTTAACTAATGTCGGAACATTAGAAATTCAGGGTATAGAGTTAAATGTTACCGGACGCCCCATATCTACCGAAGATATGTTCTGGGAAATTGGTCTTAACGCTTCCTACAACGAAAATGAAATCACTAAGCTGACTACCGTTGACGACCCGGATTATGAGGGTGTGGAAACCGGTGGCATTTCAGGAGGTGTTGGTAATAACATTCAAATTCATTCTGTAGGTTATCCGCGTAGCTCATTCCTTGTATACGAGCAGGTATATGACCAAAACGGAGACCCCGTAGAAGGCTTGTATGCAGACAGAAATGGCGACGGTGAAATCAATGAAGACGATAAATACCGCTTTGAAAAGCCAACTGCCGATTATACTTTCGGAATTTCATCCAGATTCAATTATAAGGAATGGGATTTCTCATTCTCAGGAAGAGCAAATATTGGCAACTACGTTTACAACAACGTAGCATCCATGAACGGAAACTACCGTGAAATGTTTTTCGAACCATTGTATATGACCAATTCGGTTTCAAGTATCCGGGAAACACAATTTATGGATCCACGGTACCATTCGGATCATTATGTTGAAGATGCCTCATTCTTCCGCATGGATAACATCACACTGGGATATACCTTTGAAGATCTGGCAAACCAGATTTCCTCACTGCGGGTCAGCGCTACGGTAGAAAATGCATTTGTTATCACAGAATATTCCGGTATAGACCCGGAAGTATTTGGTGGAATTGATAACAACATGTATCCACGTCCACGCACATTTATGTTAGGTGTCAATCTTATTTTTTAATAACCGATAATAAAAACATACAATTATGATAAATAAAGGAATGAAAATAATAACATTGGCTCTGATAGCGCTCATGGTTGGCTTTACAACCTCCTGCGTAAAAGACCTTGATACAGTGCCAATTGATGATAGCGAATTAACACCCGAGGATGCTTATGGCAGCCCTGAGGGATTCAGGCAGGTTTTGGCTAAACTATATGCCGGATATGCAGCTACAGGACAAGAAGGACCTGCCGGTGAACCCGACATTGCAGGTATTGACGAAGGGTTTTCAAGCTATGTACGTACGTATTGGGTGACCCAGGAAATACCAACCGACGAAGCTGTTGTAGCCTGGGCAGACCCGGGATTACCGGAGATGAATACCCAGTCATGGTCCGCATCCAATGATTTTATTATGGCTATCTACAGCCGTATATTGTACCAGGTGACCCTGGCTAATGAATTCATCAGAGAAGCTAAGGACGAAGATAATGAACAAGTCCAGGGTTATCTGGCAGAAGCCCGTTTCTTAAGAGCCTTAAGTTACTATCATGCACTTGACCTCTTTGGCGAAAGAGATCAGTCCAATGCCGGTGTACCCTTTGTAACCGAAGATGATGCAATTGGAGCCTTTCTGCCTGAACCCATCAACTCAAATGATTTGTTTTCATATATAGAAGGCGAATTGCTTGATATTGAAGATGACTTACCAGGGCCGGGAGCAAATGAATATGGAAGAGCAGACCGGGGCGCACTCTGGACACTGCTGACTAAGCTCTACCTGAATGCTGAAGTATATACGGATGAAGCGAAATACACCGAAGCAATCACGTATGCGAAAAAAGTTATCGACCAGGGAGGATATCAACTGGATGAAAACTATGAGCATCTTTTCCTTGCAGACAACCATACGGCAGATGGTATCATTTTCCCGATTACATTCGACGGTGAAAATACCAAAACATATGGGGGCACAAACTTTATTGTCCATGCCCAGGTAGGTGGCTCTATGGAAGCCGACGACTTTGGTATTGATGGTGGATGGCAAGGTAACCGTGTTACAAAGCAATTTGTGGAAAAATTTGATACGGATAATGATAGCCGCGCAATGTTCCATACAGACGGCCAGACGCTTGAAATCGAAAACACCGGTGAATTCACGCAAGGCTATGCCGTAACCAAATGGAAGAACATCAATTCTGATGGCACCCCAGGTAATGTGGCTGAATTTGCTGATATTGACTTCCCGATGTTCCGTCTGGCTGATGTTTACCTGATGTATGCCGAAGCGGTAGCCCGCGGCGGACAAGGCGGTGATGAAGGTACTGCCGTTGATCTGATTAATCAACTCAGAGAACGCGCTTACGGTGATGATTCAGGAAATATTTCCACAAGCGATCTCACACCCCAGTTTGTTATTGACGAAAGAGCCAGAGAGCTCTACTGGGAAGGTCACCGCAGAACAGATTTAGTGCGTCACAACCAGTTCACAACCAACGATTACGTATGGGCCTGGAAAGGTGGAATTCAGGAAGGTGCAGCTACAAGCAGCCACCGCAGAATTTACCCCATTCCAAGTACTGATATCAACGCCAATCCAAACTTAATTCAAAATGAGGGTTATTAATCCAAAAAACAGAAAACAATGAAGAAAATAGTATATCTGATATTAATCGTTTTTGCTGCCGGATTCATGGCCTCTTGTGAAAAAGAGAACGACAATCCGGTTATCAATACCGAGGACGTCAAAGCCCCTCAACTCATGTTGGAGTTTGAAGAGCTTGTCCTCACCGAAGAAAATGCTGACAGCATCATTACATTTGAATGGTCGCCGGCTGAATTTAACATCACGAACATTACGCAGCCAAACTACCGTTTACAATTTAAACATGCCGACAGCTCAGACTTCTTGCAGCTTACCGAAACCCGCGATACTTCCTTTGAAATTACCGTAGCTGAGCTCAATAGTGAGATCAAAAAAGCTGGACTGGAAGCAGGTGTTGCTGCAGATATAAACATGAGAGTGTTCTCACGACTGGTTGCTAATGCAGAAGCTACGCATTCATATTCTGATACACTTGACGTATCCGCTACTGCTTATGAAGCTGAGCCCGAAGAGGCCGCCAAGCTATGGGTGCCTGGCCAATACCAAGGTTGGGCTCCTGAAGAAGCGCCTAACGTATATTCACCGGCAAACGATGGTGAATACAAAGGATATATCCACTTCCCGGAAGATAGCGAAAGTCTTGAGTTCAAATTCACCTCCGCTCCTGATTGGGAAGACACCAACTATGGACTAACAGAAGGTGAAGAAGGTGTTCTAAACACAGATCCAGGCGCCGGAAACCTTGAGGTAGAGGAAACCGGAACATGGTATATGAACGTGAACACAGATGAGCTCACCTGGGAAAGTGAAATGAGAAACTTTGCGCTCGTAGGTTCATTTACAGAATGGGGAGAAGAACCAGACATTCCATTGGAATTTGACGCTGATGAGCAGGTCTTTACCGCAACAGTTGACCTCGAAGCAGATGATGAGTTCAAATGGAGAGCCAACAGCGAATGGGATGTTGACTTAGGACTTGATGAGGATGATGAAACAGTATTAGCCTATGGTGGTGCGAACCTTACTGTAGAAGAAGATGGCAATTATACTATCATTCTTGACCTTTAT
>CAYXJS010000100.1:0-10292 GCA_964465045.1 uncultured Bacteroidales bacterium
GGATTTGACTTGGCTATTGGCTTCTTCACTAACCCTGCCATTTATGGTAGGGATTACTCGAAGATGCCACTACCTTTCTCCGGCCTTTAGGCCGTCATCTTCATCTGTGATGGCCTAAAGGCCAGGGACTACATAGAGCAAGCCATGAACCCGCACCATGAATGGCGCGGTTAGTAAAACATGGCTTTGCTTCTTGCTTCTTCACTAACCCCGCCGTTTACGGTGGGGATTACATACAGATACCGCTACCCTCTCTGGCCTTTAGGCCGTAAAATCCACGAAGCCATATTTTTGGATGAACTCCTGATATTCCTCCTCCCAGGTCTTCTTTTTATGATGCTCTTGTTGATTTCGGATATATGCCCGAACTCTATCAACATGAGATTCGCTAACAGACACTGAAAAATAACGGTCGCTCCATTCAAACTTTGTTTCGGTGAGTTTTTCTTTGTTAATCCAAAATGAAGCTTCTCCTTTAATTTGATTTATCACTTTGGAGATGCTTTGTGTTGCAGATTGTGAAATCAGGCAATGGACATGATTCTGATGAGCATTAATGCTATCGATATATATCCCTTTTTTATCCGCTTTTTCACGGATGTGTTTAATCAATTTCTGATGAAGAGATTGTGCAATGCGTTTTTGATTTCGTTTGGTGCCCCAGACACAATGGAGCCAGATTCTTACATAGGACATAGGCGATGTTTTTCTTACTAAAATAATAAAAATGAGGAAATGATGGCCTAAAGGCCAAACAGCGCACCGAACTTATCCTGAATCCGCACCCTGAAGGGCGCGGTTAGAAGGATATGGCCTATCTTACGGCTTCTTCATTAACCCCGCCGTTTACCCTGTGAAATAGCAGCTTCGCTGCTCCCTGCTACGCAGAGATTTAACTGGGTGAACGGTGGGGATTATTAGCAAATATCATCATCTTTCTCCGCCCTTTAGGTCGGCATTTTTCTCTGTGATGGCCTGAAGGCCAGGAAATAATTGGGTCTATTCTTTAATCCGCACCATAAATGGCGCGGTTAGTGGAACATGGCTTTATTCCTGGCTATTTGACTAACCCTGCCATTTATGGTAGGGATTGCTGAGGGATACCTTCTCTATCTTAGGCCTTTGCCTGAATCCGCACCCTGAAGGGCGCGGTTAGGTTATCTTGACGCAGCATTATCAAGCCCTATTATCGGGTTGAGTTCACTATCCTTTATTTTTCTCTAATTTCGCATGGGGTACGAAAACACATCATTATTCGTTTAACAATAATTATGAGAGGATTTAAAGCACTGTTTTTTATTTTCATTTTCTGGGGAGCTGCTCAGGCGCAAGAGGACAGCACGTTGCAGGAGCTGCAGGATCAGGGTCGTATTATTTTATCAAGAGAGCGTGACAGCGCAAGGCTGCCGGCGCAGGCAGCATTTAAAAGCGGACTGGACTCGCTGCTAAGGGCCACTAAAGATACTTTGCTGCCGCTGGATTCGTTGTCTAACCTCTCTGTGTTGTATGCCCCCGATTCGAGTCTGCGCGTGATTACCTGGATGTTTCCTTTTGATAACGGAGCTTACCGGTTTTTTGGTTTTCTTCACTACAGGGCGAGAAGCCGGCAGTGGCATGTTGTTGAATTGAACGATGAACACAAATCCATCAAAGAACCGCAGAAAAAAAGGCTATCACCTGAAAAATGGTATGGCGCTTTATACTATGAAATGATTGTGCATGACAGCCTGATAACTTTGCTTGGATGGAACGGCTACCATCGTCAGAAAAAAGAGAAAGTAATAGAAGTATTATGGTTTGATGAAGATAAGCAACCCGTATTCGGCAAAAAAATCTTTCCTGAATACCAGTCTAATTTTGATGAAGACGTCAGCCGTGTGATTTTTCAGTATGCCAATGAAGCCACTATGGCGCTGCGTTATGTAGAAGCTCTTCGTGAAATTGAAGAGCCTCGCCAAAACCGGATGATGGGTGGTACACGTACACGGCAAGTCCGTCAGAACTTGCTTATCTTTAATAAACTGGAGCCTATACAGCCTATGTTTGAAGGGGATTTTAAATATTACGTTCCTCTTTCAGAGACTTTGCTTGGCTTTTTATATGAGGAAGGAAAATGGATTTTTCAGGGTCCAGTGCGTATTCTTTCAGAGCAAGCCCCAGAAGTGTCTGAAGACAGACCGGAAATGAATTTATTCCCGGATGATTAGAGTCTGTCTATAACTTAAAAATTCATGCAAAGAAAGCACCCAATGATAAATTTCAAATTACAAATAAACTCCAAAATCCAATATCAGAAATTCAAGAAAATATAGTATTTTGTTGATTTCAAATGTTTTGTATTTTGACATTAGAAAATTGTGAATTATTTGTAATTTGGGTTTGGATATTTGTTATTTTCAGTTTTCATTTTCATTTAACTATATGGACAGACACTAATTAAGAGTCAGATTCCCGTCCGAATGAACGATATCAGTTAATTTCAAACAAATCAGGATGCGATAGCTGAGTGACGCAGTGAGGCCCGCCCGTGCCGGATCCCGAGGCATAGGGATTCGGGCGGGAAACTTTTTTGCGGAATCTGTCAAAGACCTGATCTACTTTGCATATAGATGTGAATTTATTAAAATATCCTAAAACAGGTTTATAAATTAGGAGTAAATAATGCCAAAATCTCTTTAAATTGATGGTTTTTTTATAATTTCGAAGCGGGTTCTTAACTCAATAAATCGCTTGTGTCAGTATGTTTTTCAACAGACTGAAATTTAGGTGGATTTATATTTTTAGAAACATTATAAATAGTAATAAATCAAAACGTTAAGGTATAATTTCATGAAATATTCTACCTTTGCTAAACAATAAAAATTAACAGATACAAACAAAAAAATTTCTGGATATGAAAAAACATAATTTTTATGCAGGGCCTTCTATCTTGCCGGAGCAAGCTTTGGAAGCTACTGCTCAAGCCTTAAAGGATTTTGACGGGTCAGGAGTTTCGTTAGCCTGCACTTCTCACCGCAGTAAAGAGTTTGATGCCGTAATCAAAGAGGCACAATCGCTTATGAAGGAATTGCTCGGGATACCGGACGAATATCACGTGCTTTTCCTTGGAGGCGGCGCAAGTTTGCAATTTGCCATGACTCCTTACAACCTCATGAAAAAGAAAGCGGCTTACCTCAATACAGGTTCATGGGCTACCAAAGCCATCAAGGAAGCCAAACTTTTTGGTGAAGTTGTGGAATTTAAAAACGATGACTTCTATTCCATCCCCAAAAACTGGGATAAAAAAGTTCCCGGCGATGTGGATTATGTTCACATTACCACAAACAACACCATTTACGGAACAGAAATATTCAAGGATTTTGATTTCGATGTACCGGTAGTGGCTGACATGTCATCAGATATCATGAGCCGCCCGGTTGATGTATCCAAGTACGGCATCATTTATGGCGGAGCACAGAAAAACCTCGCTCCCTCAGGAGTTACGTTTGTGATTATCAGAGAGGATATCCTCGGCAAAACAGACCGTAAGATTCCCACTATGCTCGATTACAAAACACACATCGGCAAAGAATCCTTGTTCAATACGCCTCCGGTTGTTCCTATTTATACACTGATGCAAACATTGCGCTGGGTGAAAGAAAACGGCGGTGTAAAAGCCATGCAACAACGCGCAGAAGAAAAAGCAGGTATGCTTTATAATGAAATAGAGCGCAATAAGCTGTTTAAAGGCAGTGTAGCTAAAGAAGACCGCTCTGTGATGAACATTTGCTTTATCATGAATGATGAATACAAAGAGCTGGAAAAACCATTCCTGGAATATGCCACTTCGTTAAACATGGTGGGCATAAAAGGTCACCGCTCTGTAGGCGGATTCCGCGCATCGAATTACAACGCGCTGCCAAAAGAGAGCATTGAAGCGTTAGTTAAAGCTATGCAGGATTTTGAAAAGGAAAATGCATAGAATGTGAATTATTGAGCCACCGGTGAACCCGGTGGCTTTTGTTCATCCAAAAAAATCAACATTATGAAAAAAATTTTAGTAGCAACCCAAAAGCCTTTTGATCCGGCCGCTATCCCACAGATAGAAGAAATTGGCAAAAATGCCGGATATGAAGTCGTTATTTTTGAAAAATACGAGAACCAATCAGATCTTGTAGAAGCTGTTAAAGATGCTAACGCTTTAATTGTGCGAAGCGATAAAGTAACGCGCGAAGTGATAGAAGCGGCTGAAAACCTGAAAATAGTAGTACGCGCCGGCGCGGGCTATGACAATGTGGATTTGGAAGCCGCCACAGAGAAAAACGTTGTAGTGATGAATACACCAGGCCAAAACTCTAATGCCGTAGCTGAACTGGCCTTGGGCATGATGGTGTTCCAGGCACGCGGACACTTTAACGGCAAACCCGGAACGGAATTACGAGGCAAAACATTAGGCATTCATGCTTATGGAAATGTAGGCCGTCTTGTTGCCGAAATCGCCAAAGGATTTGGTATGCATGTGAGCGCTTATGATCCGTTCCTTGATAACGCAAAGATTGAAGCTGATGGCGTAAAAGCGTTCGATTCAGCAGATGAATTATATGCCAACAACCAGTACGTTTCTCTGAATATTCCGGCGAACGATAAAACCAAAAAATCCATTGGAAAAGCATTGCTGCAAAAGATGCCAGAAAATGCGGTTTTGGTAAATACTGCCCGGAAAGAAGTCATAAATGAAGAAGAGCTGTTACAGGTGATGGAGGCACGCAAGGATTTTAAATATTTGTCTGATATAGCTCCGGATTGCAAGGATGATTTTGCAGCAAAGCATGAAGGGCGTTATTTCTTCACCCCCAAAAAAATGGGAGCTCAGACGAAAGAGGCTAATGTAAATGCAGGTATTGCAGCAGCAAATCAAATTGTAAACTATCTTGAAAAAGGAGATACAACCTTTAAAGTAAACTAAACATTAGGTATTATGGCAATTATAAAACCATTTAAGGGGTTAAGACCACCTAAGGATATTGCATCAAAGCTGGCATGCTTGCCGTATGATGTAATGAATACGGAAGAAGCGCGTGAGATGGCCAAAGGGAATCCGTATTCTCTTCTGCATGTAACACGTTCAGAAATAGACCTCCCTGAAAATACGGATGTACATTCGCAGGAAGTTTATGACAAAGCGGTTGAGAATTTCAGAAAATTTCAGAAAGAAGGATGGTTACAGCAGGATGAAAAGCCGAAGTACTATATCTATGCGCAGACCATGAACGGAAAAACCCAGTATGGACTCGTTGGAGCGGCTTCAGTTGATGATTACCTCAATGGAGTTATCAAAAAGCACGAGCTGACCCGTCCCGACAAGGAAAAAGACCGCATGGTGCACGTAAAAGTGAATGATGCAAACATGGAGCCTGTTTTCTTCACCTACCCTTCTGTGGATGAAATTGACAGTATCATCAAAAACATCTTGGAATCAAAGGATCCGGAATATGATTATACGGCTGATGATGGCTTTGGTCATCATTTTTGGGTGATTGAAGATGATGAAACCATTCAAAAGCTGGAGCAACTCTTCAAAACCAAAGTTCCTTATACTTATGTGGCTGACGGACACCACCGGACCGCCGCGGCAGCTCTGGTAGGCAAGGAAAAGCGCGAAAACAATCCAAATCATACAGGCGACGAATCCTATAATTATTTTCTGGCAGTTCATTTCCCGGATAATCAATTGCAGATTATTGACTATAACCGCGTAATTAAGGATTTGAACGGCATGACGCCAGAGGACCTTCTGGAACGCCTTCAAAAGGATTTTAACGTTCAGGAAATTGGTAGCGACATCTACAAACCAGGCCGACTTCATGAGTTTAGCATGTATCTTGATGGAAAATGGTACCGCTTAGAAGCCAAAGAGCATACGTATGATGACAACGACCCGATAGGTGTTTTGGATGTGACTATCCTGTCAAAGCACGTGCTTGAAAAGCACCTGGATATTCAGGACTTAAGACGCTCTAAGCGTATTGAGTTTGTAGGTGGAATCAGAGGACTTGGCGAACTGAAACGTCGTGTAGACAGCGGAGAAATGGCAGTAGCTTTCGCCTTGTATCCGGTTTCGATGAAACAATTAATTGACATTGCAGATTCAGGTGAAATCATGCCTCCCAAAACAACCTGGTTTGAACCCAAACTGCGCAGTGGACTGGTAATCCACAAACTTGATGAATAAATCAATAAAAAACCATCATAAAAAAACCTGCCGTATGTGAGCAAGCATCACACCGGCAGGTCTTTTTTAGCTGGATAAAACTATCCGTTTAGTCTGCCAATAGTAATGATTCCTAAAATGTTTTCATCCTGGTCATAGTAAAACGCCTTTAGCAGCTCAATCCGGATTTTATTTCCATTCACATCGCTAATCCAAATCTTTTGTTTTACAGGTTTCTTCTTTGCGTAAAGTTGCTTTTCCATATTTTCAATTGCCATAGCAGTTTCGGCATCAAAAATCTGACGTGCATTTTTGTTTTTCATCCGCTCTTCTGATATGCCATAGGCAGTTTCAAAAGCCTTGTTGCATCCAATGTAATTTCGCATAGTGTCTTTGTAACTGATAGCATCTGGAATCGAATCTATCAGATACCGCAGCAGTAAGCGATCCTTTGTGATTTGCTGACGAAGGTTATGATGCTTTTCAATCAAGGTATTCAGGATTTTGCCCATAGTCTTGAATTCACTGTAGCGAATATGGGCCGTGTTAAGGAAATGTTCGTCTTCGCTTTTCCGGTTCAGATAATCAGTAAAAACCGCGATTTCTTTTTGACTGGATTTTAAATAGCTTCGCAAAAGGAAAAAGGCTACAACAACAGCAATAATAAACAAACCGGCAAGCAACATAATTTCTTTATAAAGGTTTTGCTGCAATTCATCTTCGCTAAGAGCTAGTTGCTTGTCGATAGCGTCAAGGTAGGTGCCGGTCCCAATCATCCACTTTAATTCCTCCACTCCTTTCACAAAAGACATTTTAGGGACTACTTCCTCGCTGTTAAGCTTTCGCCATGAATAATAGATAAAATCTCCGTTTGGTTTTTGAACCGCATTGTATTCTTCTTGTATCACTTTAATCCCATTCGGGTCTGTTAGCTGCCATAAATTTACGGGAGGAATAACGCGTTCTCCATCTTTAATAAGGGCCTCACCATCATAGGTATTAACAAAAATATATCCCTCCTCTCCATAACGTACTTCTGCAAGCAGGTGTAACAGATGCTCCTTGAAATTCTCTTTATAGTCTTCAAAGTAAATGGTTTCACCGGCATAGATTCCAAGCGGTTCAAATTTTTGAATGAAGGTTACTTTATTATTAAACAGGTCCGCAGAATCATTACTCAAAGAATATTCCAAAAGCTTCTCATTGTCAGATTGCAAGGCTGCTATCTCATTTTCCACAACCGTATTTCCCAGGTAATCCGTTTTTTTGGTAAGCATCTTTCCCTCATCCTGCGGACGGCTGAAGTTTATCAAGGATTTCCCGTTAAGGGTATTAATGAAAAAATTACGGTCTGACTCCATCTCATTATAAAATGCTTCCACCTTTTTAAAAGCCTGCTGTTTTCCTGATGAAGTCTTATGAATCTGCTTAATTGCAGAAATTTCCCCTTTTACATCTCTTTTAAGCCGGTCTATAACGTTTTGATAGTAGTTCTTTTTCTCATAGTGGATGTATCGTATGGCGGTTTCTGTTTCGTTTTTGATTTCATTTTGCTTCACCGTAAAAATGTTCTTACGAGTTTGCTCTTTGAGATCATTATAATGGTTTATTCGCGTATTTACCGAGAGGATGATAAGTGTGACAACAAGAATCATTGCAAGCAAGGCAATGTCAAAAATAACTTTCCCAATCAAACTTCTGCGTATGGATTGTAATAGCTTTTTCACGGGGCAATCATAATTGTAACTTTAACTGCAAAGATAGATAAGTTCCTGATGCGCATAAAAAAATACCGGAAAAATCATTAGAATTTTCCGGTATTTTGCAATACTGTTTAAAACTAATTATTTAACAAATAAATAATCATCGCCTCCGGCGCTGTGGCAATCCATGCAGTTCGCCAGTTTTCCACGCATGTCTTCGGCAGATTCTGCCGGCAGTTTACCGTTTGGGTTTGCTTCATAATCATTGCTGCCATCATTAGGCATTACAACGTATTCCCAGTCACCGCCTTCCGGATTGTAACCGGCTTCACGTTTTACCATGGCAAATGTAACGGCTAAGGCTTTTCGAGAGCCGTCCTCATCCTTAATGAAGGTGTGTTTGGTGAAGATTGTTCCTACATCGATGTCTTCAGAAACATCACCCAGGGTGGAATAAATGTCCCGGATAGTAGAATCAGGACTAATCGGTTGCCCATTGTGAGCTACCGTCACATCTTCACCGTAAGGAGTCCCTGTAACCCCAATGTCAATTTCATTGGTTGAGGCATTCAAATCTGCCTGTGTCACATTATACGGCTCCTGCCCGGCCGCATCGTCATCGTCGTCGTCACTGCAGGATGTTACTCCGGCGATAAATATAAACGCCAGAAGGTAAATAGAAAGTTTTTTAATCATATAAATTTAGTTTATGGTTCAAAGCAAAAATATTGGAATAAACGCCTGTAAACAAATAATTTAACAATATTGACGTTTATTTAACATATTGATATGCTGGATGAAACATTTATTTTCATGCTCTTAACGTTTTGAATTTATCCTGGATTGGAATGCTTATTTATCTGAATAACGAAGATAGGGATAACCTGTTAGAAAGAGTTTCAGTGAAACTGGCACAGTTATTGAATTGAGCTATTTAGCGCGCGCTGCATTATCAATTTAAAAACAAGGAACGATGAAAACATTAATTGGTATTACGGTGATGATGTTGTTATTAACGCATCCCGCCACAGCGCAACAAAGAAACAAAGAAAGGATAAGCCGAGATAAAAGCACACGGGTGGAACAGAAACGAAGTGGTTCTTTTCAAACGCGTAATGTTACAACCCGGAAAGATACACGCAAAACTCATATCAACCGATCCGGAAAGAAGCGCAGTGCTGCCGTTCAATCTCGATCAGGTTCGCAAAATCACGCTTACAATGCCCCTCGTCAAAGTC
Source organism: uncultured Bacteroidales bacterium (assembly GCA_964465045.1). Classification (GTDB taxonomy): domain Bacteria; phylum Bacteroidota; class Bacteroidia; order Bacteroidales; family JAIPAH01; genus JAIPAH01. The sequence continues at coordinate 9,132 of CAYXJS010000100.1, forward strand.
GCAGGCATTCGGAGATGAAACCGCAAAACCGCTCTTTCAAAAGCAAGCAATACAAATCCTCCCGCTATCAGCGTAAGCGCTCCGTAAAAAGCCACGGGCACATCAATCATCATTACAAAAATCGTAAACATACGGCGATAAACTATCATTATTACAGAAGAACGCCCCGTACCAGGCTGATTTATCAACCTACATGGCATACTTTCTACACGCATCATTTTAGAGTAAACCAGTATCGCCATTATGTTAACCGTCCGCTCAGACTTTTCTCGGGCAATACAGCCCAATATCATGTGGGAGAAATAGCCTCTGTTTTTGGTAGAGTATATGAAACCTATTATGATGAAATCAACCAGGAGTTTCATATGAGTTTTGGAGCACCCTATCCGCGCCAGGATTTTACCGTAGTAGTTACGGGCAGGGAAGCGCGCCGAATGAACCGCATAAGACCGGGATACTTTATCGGGCAGGATTTTATAGTTTCCGGGTTAATTACACGATATAACGGAAAACCGGAGGTTATTGTGCGTTATCAAAATCAAATAGTGAAATACTGAACTGCATCCAATGAAATTGTTAATATTAGGCTGTTTAGGCCATTTTGATAAACAATAAGCAGGGCATGCTGTTTAGCAGTGGCAATTAACTATGATAAAACAATTGAAAAACGATTTGGTGAAAATATTCCCGTTAAATATTGTCGTTCTCCCCGGAGAACGGCACAAGCTGCACATTTTTGAACCGCGCTACAAACAACTGATGCGCGACATTATGGAGGGTGAGTGGAGTTTTGGTATCCCATACATTAAAGCAGGTACATTATATCGTTATGGCAGTTACGTAAAAGTGATAAAAACTACTTCCTATAACCCTGAAAACGGAGAAATGGATATCATCGTGGAGGGGCGCCGTACGTTTTTGATGAATAAATATTTGAAGGAGCACGATGAAAAGCCTTACGATTCAGCTTTGATTGAGTGGCTTGATGATGGTTATTCCAAAAGTTGCCAGGACCTCTTACATGAATTTGAAAAGTATTATAAACAGATAAAATCCGATTTCCGGGCGTTTAAAAATGTACATAAGCTTGATAACATTTGGAGCATAGTAAAATTTCTGCCATTGACTGAAGATGAGAAAATCAGGTTTATCAGCCTGTGT
>CAYXJS010000101.1:0-8703 GCA_964465045.1 uncultured Bacteroidales bacterium
ACCCATTCGGCAGCTTTAACAGCTCCTAATGCAAATCCTTCCCGGGATTTGGCTTCATGTTTCAAAGTAATGGTATCTACATCAGAGTTGTAAGTAATTTCATGTGTACCTGGAATTTCATTGAAGCGGTGTGCGTAAATCGGAATTTTTCTTTTGTCCTCTTTATTTAAAACCCATCCGCTGTAGCGTTGTATTTTTTTGATGATTAATTCGGTAAGCCTTTTTGCCGTACCACTGGGAGCATCTTTTTTATGGATGTGGTGGGTCTCTGAAATCTTAACACTGTAATTCAACCGGCTATTCATTAAGTCCGCCATTTTTTCATTAATATCAAAAAATAAATTGACGCCAATGCTGAAATTGGGAGCATAAAACAAGGTTTGATTAAGGTCGTGGCACTTTTTCGTTACTGGCTCTAAATAGTCGTACCAACCTGTTGTACCGGTAATAATGGGTAAATTATTCTCAAAACATCTGTAAATGTTATTTACTGCGGTTTCAGGCAAACTGAAATCAATAACCACATCGGCTTTCTGTAACAGCAAGTTGTTATCCCAGTCCGCTTCTTTATCAATGATTCCGGCAATAGCATGTTGATTTTTCAAGGCTTGTTTTTCAACCTCTTTGCCCATTCGTCCGTATCCCGATATCAATATGTTCAAAGCAAAATATTTTAAAGATTAAGTTTTATAGTAATTCCTTTAGTAGCCATCAAGGCATTTTTGTTTACCGGACTTAAGTGCTCAAAATACGGATCAACTTGTAAGGAAAGGTCTTCACTCACATCAAATTCTACAAAATGAGCATCTACAGTGGCATCTAGCACTTGTAAAATATACAATGCACCGGTTATAATATAGCTCAGCTCCATGTTTCGCCGGTAATAATCTTTGATGGTGCGCAATTTTTTTAGGTCAGAATTATATCGTTCTACCATTTCGTTAGGAGGAGGGCCTTCCTGTTCTTCCAGAACGTACGCGTAAGCATCAAGAAATGTGTTGTATTCTTGCGTATTCGTAGAAATGAAATAGACGAGTGTGCCAAAACCGGCATATATTACCGGGATTTTCCAGTATTTTTTATTATACGCCTGGCCCAATCCAGGTAGCGCCATAGAGTAATAAGTTGCTTTTTTAGGCGAGTGTACTTCTTTTTCTTCTTCTTCTTCGTCAGAGACATCAGTAGTATCCGCTCGTTCGGGCCTTGGTTTCAATGTCATGGTTTTGTCTAGGGTATCCTGACGCATTGTGGTATCCTGTTGTCCCATCAGTGGCTGGCCATAAGTTAGTAAAAAAAGAAATGCAGCAACAAAAAGCAAAGGTTTTGGAAACGACGAAGCATCATCCAAAACCCTATTGCTGTTTTGTAATGTCCTGTTTAGTATTTTGTTCACCAATTAAGATTTATCAATCAATGACAGGATGCGTTCTAAATCTTCATCCGATTCGAAATTGATAACGATATTGCCTTTTCCTTTATTGTTGCGGTTTAATTTGATATCAGTTTCGAGTTTCCCGGAAAGGTTTTCTTTAATTTCCTGGTAACGGGGTGGGAGGGGTGCTCTCTTTTTGGGTTTTTTGGGAGCCTCTTCCTGGTCTTGCTTATGAATGCTTTCATTGATTTCTTTTACACGCTTTTCAATGCTGCGTGCAGACAGGTTGTTTTCAATAATTTCCTGCAGAAGTTCGGTTTGCATGTCTTCTTCCTTAAGGTTTATCAGTGGTTTGGCCTGCCCCATGCTGATTTTTTCATCCTGGATTGCAGCCTGGATTTCTGCCGGCAACTTTAAAAGCCTCAGATAGTTTGTTACTGTAGTCCGGTTTTTACCTACTACTTCGCCCAGTTTCTCTTTGCTGAGCTCACATTCTTCCATCAGGCGTTTATAGCTTATGGCTACTTCCATGGCGTTCAGGTCTTCTCTTTGAATATTCTCAACCAGCGCCATTTCAAGCATTTGCTCGTCGTTGGCTACCCTGATATAGGTTGGCACCTCTTCGAGTCCGGCCATTCTTGCCGCACGCAATCTCCGCTCTCCGGAGATGACCTGGTATTGATCATATCCTATTTTTCTGACGGTAAGTGGCTGGATGATTCCTTGCTGTTTAATGGAATCTGCCAGCTCCTGCATCGCTTCTTGGTTAAATCTATCGCGAGGCTGAAACGGGTTGGCCTCTATGTATTTTATTTTCAGGTTCGCTACAGCCCCTACAACATAATTTCCTGAAATATCCTTTGATGTAATGTCAGTTTCAGGGCTTTCGAGAATGGCGCTGAGGCCTTTTCCTAATGCTGCTTTCTTTTTATTGCTCATTCACTTGCTCTTTTTCTTTTAACATCCCGTTTTTTTCCAGAATTTCCCTTGCCAGGTTCAGGTAATTCTGAGCTCCTGTACTTGTGGCATCATGAGAAATAATAGACTCTCCGAAGCTTGGCGCTTCGCTCAGTTTTATATTCCGGTGAATCAGCGTATCGAAGACCATTTGCTGGAAATGGGTTTTTACCTCACTTACAACTTGTTTGGAGAGTCTCAGGCGACTATCAAACATCGTTAGCAAAATGCCTTCGATATCCAAGTCGGTATTTAATCTTGATTGTACTATTTTGATGGTATTTAGTAATTTACCTAATCCCTCGAGGGCAAAGTATTCGCACTGAACAGGAACAATAACAGAGTCTGCTGCTGTCAGGGCGTTTACGGTTATTAATCCTAAAGAAGGGGAGCAGTCAATGATGGTAAAGTCGTATTCTTCTTTTAATGAATCGGTTACTTTGCGCATCATGTTTTCCCGATCGGTCATATTGATGATCTCAATTTCTGCGCCTACAAGATCGATATGGGCCGGAAGAAGATACAGATTCGGGGTTTCGGTTTCCAGAATAGCTTTTGTGGCTTCTGCTTCTTCTATAATACATTCATAGATGCTGGTTTTGATTTCTTTTGGATTAAATCCCACACCTGATGTGGCATTGGCCTGCGGATCAGCATCAATAATGAGTGTTTTATATTCCAGGGCGGCAAGCGATGCGCCCAGGTTTATGGCGGTGGTGGTTTTTCCAACACCCCCTTTTTGGTTTGCGATAGCGATAACTTTACCCATATGATCATTTTTATTTTTCATCACAAATATACAATATAATTTGGCTATTTGTCTGATTATTCTTTTTCAGTAGTTTACAACAAAATGGTAATTATTGTGGATAAAAAATCGGATGATTTCCTCTGCATTTGATCCAAACTCTGCTCATTTTATGAGTTTCAAAAGTAAAAAAAATCCTGCGATGAGAGAAGTTTATTTCGTTAATTTGGGAAGCGTAACTCCAAAAACCGATAAGGCAAAACCGTTGTATTATACATGCCAGTTAGTATTTAGAAAGAGTCTGGCACAAAAGCATTTTCCGTAGAATTTCTGTTCTGATTAACTATTTTGTTTAAACAGGTTCAGGTTCTGATAGTCGAGATGATATTTGATTTTAAGAGATAATGTATTGGTTTTAGGTGTTCTGAACGTTTGTTCCAGGTTTTTGAATGCATCCCGGATGATTTCACTGTCTTCATGAGTGAGTTCATTTTTCCACACAAGGCTCATATTGCTTCCCGGGGCAAATTGCCAGTTTAGCATAAAGTCAAGGTTAAAAGAATTGAAATTAAAGTTGTTGCTATCCTGATATCCGGGTTCATCACTCAATTTGCCTTTCTTCGTCAGGCTGTAATACTTGTTATATTCTCCCAAATACCAATAGTGACGCATCCAAAATGAAACGCTAAGGTCATTGTTGAGCATCATCCTGCTGTTAATGCTGTTTTCATAGGTGGAAAGGTCGCGGTTTCCGTAAATAATTTCGTCATTTTGCTTTGTTACATAACCGATATTATTGTATTGCTGTTCTATTTTGAAGTTGTAATCCATAGATACATAATCGTTAAGTCGTATTCTTGGCGATAATTTTACGGATGCCATTTGATATTCTTCTTCATCAAATGCCAAATAGAGCCTGCTGTTTAAGGCAACAGGTTTCCGGTAATCTGTGGACAAGCCTAATGAAGAGTTATAATGGGGAGGGCGCACAATATATCTGTCCTCAGCACGTGGATCGTAATAATCATAGCGGGGAGCTATAGAATAATTCAATTGATACCATACGCTGGTATAACTTTTAAGAGTGGCATATCCTCCGTATTTTACCCTGAGATCGATATTCTCATGAGTGGTATAGTCTTCTGACTTATTAAGCGCCAAATAGTTGTTAAAGTAGCGAAAAATGCTGAAAGGCTCATATTCCCTGTAGTCAAAGCGAACGCCATTGTTTTGGTAGTTGTTTCTATGATTAACACCCAGGTCATTGATGTCAAAATGATCATCCTTTACGTTCCGGAATAGCCGCAATCTGAAATTTCCGCTTATCTTTCTTAATGCTAAATAATACTGAAACCCAATGTTGGTATTGGCTGATGATATTTCTTTGGATTCGAAACGCTGACTTACCGCTCCCCTTGCTTCCAAACTGAAATTATTGTTTTCATCTTTCAGGGTCGTCCCTGCTCCGGTTACGTTGGCCTTATCATAATCGCCTTTTCTGTATGTGTTGGTATTGATAAGGTAAAAATCTGAATTGTTTTTTAGAGGTTTATCAAAGACCAGGATGTTGTAATTCGTAAATGGCTCGGTTAAATACTTTTCCTGCGTTCCCTCCCCGGTATTATAAGTAGCGTAGATATCGCCGGTAATGGCATTGAGTACGCCCATTCCGGTTCCGTTATTGTTTCTGCCATATATTTTAACCGCATTCACAAGTTCCGCTTCCGCGGGATTTTCTGTTACATGAGAATCCTCAGAAATATTTTCTTCTACGCTACCATATCCTCGGGGTTGCTGGCCAATCCTCCTAGTATAGAACAATCCGCCTTTCTTAAACAAGTCCATCGATTCCGTAAAAAACGGTCTTCGCTCAGAGTGAACCGTTTCAAAGGCAGAAAGATTTTTAACGGTATTATCTGACTTTACCTGGCTGAAATCAGGCAACAGGGTAACATCAGCCGTATAACTCTCATTGATGCCGTATTGCAAATCTAATCCGCCTCCAAAAGAATGACTTTTAATGATATTCTCATCATCCGGAGTATTTTGGGTGTATCCGGAAAGATACGGTTTTAAGGCTAATCTTACGGGCGGTTTTACGTTTTTAATGCCTTTCAAAACACCCCAGTAGTTCATGTAATCCGGTAATCCCTTTTCCATAAAAGCCCAAACAATTTGTTCACGTGAACGCCTGATATTGCGTATAATTTGCAAACCCCAGGTTTGGGTTTCCTTTTCGGGAAAGCGGAAAGCAGAATACGGAATTTTCATTTCAACAGACCAGCCTTTTTCAGAGATATCTACTGCACTTTGCCATACTGCATCATAGCTCCAGTCGCGTTGGCTGTATTCACGCTGAACCCCAGAGGCTGATACAGCAAACACATAAGCGTCTTGTTGCTTCAAATAGGTATCCAGTTTAATTTCAAAGCGGTCTGCATTTGGCGTGTTATCGCGTTCATCCAGTTCGGTGAGGATGCTGTCCGGATGATTGTCATACATCATGGCACCTACATATAATGCTTCATCATCATACAAAAACTTTACTACGGTTTTGAAGGAGGGATTTTCGCCATGTTTGGGATCGTATTGAGTAAAGGAATGCGTACCTTGTGCCAAATTCCAAACTGAATCATCCAGCGTGCCATTTATAGCCGGCTTCTCACTAACTCGCATGGCTTTAGCGGTTTTGTCAAAATTTTGTGCGGTAGTATAAAATACAAGAAATGCCGCAAAGAAGATGAGAAACAAAAATCTACTAATCATACTGAGATAACATGGTTTTACTGAAAATATTTTGTGGAAGTGGTCTTCCTTGTGGCAAAATTAGCAAATTCTTTTTTTTTGGATATAATAAAAAATCCTATTTTTGACAAAATTTATATCTAAAAAATTAAATATATCATCGTATGAATCTTCACGAATATCAAGGAAAAGGAATTTTAAAAGACAACGGCGTAGCCACACAGGAAGGTATTACCGCTGAAACGCCAGAAGAGGCTGTAGAAGCTGCCAAAACCCTTCAACAACAAACTCAAACGCCTATGTGGGTTATCAAAGCTCAGATTCATGCCGGCGGAAGAGGCAAAGGTGGGGGAGTAAAACTGGCAAAAACATTGGATGAAGTAAAGGAAATTTCCGGGAATATTTTAGGTATGAATCTGGTTACACATCAAACCGGCCCGGAAGGCAAGAAAGTAAGCAAGGTTTTAATTGCGCAGGATGTTTATTATCCGGGCGATTCGAAACCCGATGAGTATTATATGAGTGTGCTTTTGAACCGGCAAACCGGAAGAAACATTGTGATGTACAGCACAGAAGGCGGGGTTGATATTGAGTCGGTAGCCGAGAAAACGCCTCACCTCATCCATAAAGAAGAAGTCGATCCGAAAGTGGGTCTTATGCCTTTCCAGGCTCGCAGAGTTGCCTTTAATTTAGGGTTAAGCGGAAAGGCATTTAACCAGATGACTAAGTTTGTTACAGCGCTCTATCGGGCTTATGAAAACAGCGATGCTTCCTTGTTTGAGATTAACCCGGTACTGAAAACTTCTGACGATCTTATTATTGCTGTAGATTCTAAAGTCAATATTGATGACAATGCACTGTATCGTCATCCCGACATCAAAGAAATGAGGGATATCACCGAAGAAGACCCCATGGAGGTGAAAGCCAGCAAGCACGATTTAAATTATGTTAAATTGGATGGAAATGTGGGATGTATGGTTAACGGCGCCGGTCTGGCCATGGCTACGATGGATATGATTAAACTTTCTGGCGGTGAACCTGCCAACTTCCTGGATGTAGGCGGTTCTGCCAACGCAGAGCGCGTGGAAGCTGGTTTCAGGATTATTCTTGAAGACCCGAACGTAAAGGCTATCCTGGTGAATATTTTTGGCGGTATTGTACGTTGCGACCGTGTGGCCCAAGGGGTTGTGGATGCATATAATAACATCGGAAATATCAATGTGCCAATCATTGTTAGGCTGCAAGGGACAAATGCAAAAGAAGGTAAGGAACTGATTGATAAATCGGGTTTGAAAGTACATTCAGCGATACTGCTCCGTGAGGCTGCCGAATTGGTTAATGAGGTATTATAAGAATTTTGAAATGATTGATTTACCGCTTGAACCGTTTATTATGGTTCGGCGGTTTTTTTATCATAAATCTTTTGTGATTAACCGGCTATGAAATTTGATTTGGTGAAAAAACAGCTCTTGCTATATCGCCATGCCGTTTTGACTCAAAATATAAACAAGTGGCAAGGCAATTAATAGGCCAATTAAAAGTGGTGTAAGCATTGAGCGCTTTTCATATGCCTGGTTTCCGATGTAAGGTTTCCAGAAATATTTCAGAATAATAAAGGCGCCCAATCCATTTAAAACTACCGCCAGGATAAAGCCTGCGGCTTCAAGTTGCTGGGTAATAGTTGCTACTGTAACTGTGTATATACCTCCAAAGAATAACAAAGGTAACATAGCCTTTTGCTTATTTACTTCTTTTAAGTTAAATGCCATAACTATACTGGCAAAAAAAGTACTAAAAATGACCGAAAAAACAAAAAGGCTGTTTTCAGGAAATAATCTTGGTCTTTCTGCAGAATTATCCTGAGTTTCCCCGGTTTTTTCCGGCGCATAAAAATATTGATCGTAATTGCTTATCTCTGATTTTAAATCTTTTACGCGGTCGTTAGAAACCCCCCTTCGGTCAAGCTCTACCAAAAGATTGGTCAGCTCGTTGGTTGTATAACGAAAGCGCTCGTTGACCATCAAAAGCAATTCATAATCTGTTTTGTTGCGAAATATGTTTTGAGTACTCATCCTCGTAAAAGTTTTTCCAAAAGTAGTTTAAGTAGTTGATTTTTACAAATCATTACTTTTGAATTCAAATATAAAACAAATTATGATGATGAAAGTTTTAGTTGCCTCACGCAATCCGGTAAAGCTACGGGCTTGCCAGCAAGCTTTTACGCATGTGTTTCCTCTTGAAACGCAGGAAGTAACTGGTATCGAAGTCAAAAGCGGCGTATCCGCTCAACCTTCCGGGATTGAAGAAACCCGGCAAGGCGCACAAAACAGAGTGCAGGCATTGCTTCAAAGCCGGTTTAATGCAGATTATTATGTGGGGATAGAAGGAGGGATCACTCAAATTGAGACGCGGATTTATGCATTTGCATGGATAGTAATAAGTAATGGAAAGCAAATTGCTGATGCCTGCACGGCTCACTTTCCGCTTCCCGATAAGCTTACAGCATTAATCAAGCAGGGTTTGGAATTAGGTGATGCAAACGATATCGTTTTTGGTGAACAAAATTCCAAGCAAAAGGGTGGTGCTATTGGGTTGCTTACAGCAGGAAGCATATCACGAGCAGCATTGTATGTGCCCGCCGTTGAAATGGCGATGATACCTTTCAGGCCTGAAAATGCGAAACTTTATAGCAGATAAATCTGGTAACAGGTGGTAAATGAATCAGTAAACACTTCATTCTGATCCTGACATAGGATTATTCTTCAGTATTGACGGAAATTTTTGTCACTGAATAATGTATATTGCTTGCTATAAAATATCGTATTGTTTTTTATACTTTTGCTTTGTCAAAAATAAAAACAATTAGCTATGAAGACAACCG
>CAYXJS010000101.1:8803-10214 GCA_964465045.1 uncultured Bacteroidales bacterium
TTTTTTATACTTTTGCTTTGTCAAAAATAAAAACAATTAGCTATGAAGACAACCGCATTAACAAGCGTGCACGAAGAAATGGGCGCAAAAATGGTAGAATTTGCCGGTTATAAAATGCCATTACAATTTGAAGGTGTCAATATTGAACACAATACAGTAAGAGAAAAACTCGGTGTTTTTGATGTTTCGCATATGGGTGAGTTTTTTATAGAAGGCCCCAATGCTTTTGACCTGGTTCAGCGAATTTCGTCGAATGATGCTGCTAAACTCTATGACGGTAAAGTACAATATAATACCATGCCTAACGATCAGGGTGGTATTGTGGATGATTTTCTGGTTTATCAATTCCATAAAGAAAAGTTCATGATGGTGGCTAATGCTGCTAACATCCAAAAAGACTGGGGCTGGGTTAACAAGCAAAATACCTTTGGCGCTCAATTAAGAGACGTCTCTGACGAAACATCGCTGCTTGCAGTTCAGGGCCCTCTTGCCCTAAAAGCCATGCAGTCGCTTACGGATGAACCGCTCGAAGAAATGGGGTTTTATACATTTAAAGTATTGAATTTTGCCGGGGTAGAAAATGTAATTTTATCAACAACAGGATATACGGGTTCTGGCGGTTGTGAAATTTATTTTGAAAACAGGCATGCAGAAAAAATTTATAAAGAAGTACTGGAAGCCGGCGATGCTTATGGTATTAAACCCATTGGATTAGGAGCCCGCGATACCTTACGCCTGGAAGCCGGATTATGCCTTTACGGGAATGATATTGATGATTCTACATCTCCTATTGAGGCCGGGTTGGGCTGGATTACCAAGTTTACGGATGGAAACGATTTCATTAATCGTGCCTATCACGAAAAACTGAAGGCCGAAAAACCGAAACGTAGGTTACGTGGATTTGTGATGGTTGATAAAGGTATACCGCGGCAGCATTATGAAATTAAAGATGCCGAAGGCAGCCCGATTGGGGAGGTTACCTCAGGAACTATGGCGCCTTATGCTAATAAAGCCATTGGCATGGGATATGTCAAAACAGAACATGCGAAGTTTGATAGCGAAATTTACATTGATATTCGCGGCAAGCTTAAAAAAGCAATCATTGTGAAGCCACCATTTTTTGAGAAACAATGATTTAGTTTAGAAGGTTTGTGATTTTTAGGTTGGTAGGTTGAAATGTGTTTAAGTCTACAGGTGCCTGGTTGTTTACATGACTTGTGTGATTTTTCCGGAAATAAGTTTACAGAAAAAGGAAACAAAAAACAGGACGAGTCAAAAGCAAATGGCAGTTGGCACATGTGAATTTCAAGTTTCGCGTTAATTTGCGTCTTTGGTCCCGAGACTTCGGGATGGAATTTATCTATTTACAAATCAACTATCTCAATAGCTATCGGGATCAAATCAACCATTC
>CAYXJS010000102.1:0-10202 GCA_964465045.1 uncultured Bacteroidales bacterium
TCTGGGATATTATCTATTACGTGGTTCTGAAGCTTATCCTGAACTGGCCGGAATCGATGTTTACATATGATGTTCTGTTTCTGATTCCCGTAACCTGGACAGGACCGGTTATTGCGCCCATCATCAATTCTGCGGTGATGCTCGTGTTGGGCTATAGTATCGTGATGGCCGTAAACAGAAAAGGGAAAGCTGTTGTAAGTCCTGTTTCATGGGTTTTGCTTATCGTAGGGTCTGTACTGGTTTTAATTGCTTACATGAAGGATTTTGTGGCTTACATGACAGAAGTATTCACACTGTGGCAAGTCTTTTTACAACAAAACAACCCTCAGGTTCTGGAGCGGGCTACTTCCTTTGTGCCGGACAGTTTTTTATGGCCCTTATTCCTGGCGGGTGTGCTGATGCACATCGCAGCAGTGTTCCTGACAGCCCGGCAAAACTTCAAAAAAAAGTAACATGCAAATAATCAAAAAAAACAAAACCCTATGAAATGCAGAATCGGATGCGGAGCTTGTTGCATTGCTCCTTCCATCAGCTCGCCCATTCCGGGCATGCCTGATGGGAAACCTGCCGGAATGCGGTGTATTCATCTCACAGAAGACTACAAATGCGGGATTTTCCTCAGTCCCGACCGCCCCAGGGTTTGTGCTGATTTTATGGCCGACGAGACGGTTTGTGGTTCAAATCGCGCGGAAGCGCTATCAATTTTAACTCTGCTTGAGGCTTAGCACTCTGCGGATGATATTTTACGGGTTTGGGTTAATTTTCGCCTTCTTCAATTTTGGAATTTGCACTTCGTTTTGGAAAGCATAAATCGCAAATGGTCCGGATCAAATTCGGCGCCAATGAAATTGACGCCGAATATTCCGTAAAGGAAAAAAAGCTAAACCCAGATCACGTTTCTGATGTTATTCTTCATCCACCAGCTCGAAGGTTTTCATAACTGCTTCCATCTGCAGAAGCTTATCGCGCTTTACCTGCCCTGCAGCATACACGTAGCTGTCGAGTGTAACCAGACGGTTATTTTGTTCATCCACGAAAGTGTAACTCAAAAACGGGCCGCCCATAAAATCGTTTTCCACATCCCACAGTCCACGGGTTTCAACAGCATAACCATCGTTAAACGCAACTTCTTTCGTTAACACATCCACGGCAGTGGAAACTTTCATGTAAGAGCCTTCCGAAGGCCCTGGAATATGCTTTTCGGTCATTTTGTTTCGGCGATCTATAATAGCGTTTTTGTCAAACTGATCCGTTCCTTCATACTCTTGCAAAATAACAATCAGTCCCTGGCTGTATTCCTGTGTTTCTTTTCGAATCCACAAAAAATTGTCCTTTTCTTTGGCGATAAAAAACCCTGCAGGAAGCACAACGGAAAAATCCCATGTTCGCATCAGCTTTCTGCGCAGCTTAATATCTTCTCCGGATTTAAAGGTCTTTTGCACTCTTCTGATTTCATTTTTATGATAAAGTTTTACCAGGCCTTCCTTGTGTTTATTAAAAATTTGGGTAAACGATTCTACATCCGGGGCATTAATGCGTACATAACGCTGCGGTGAAGCCCATACATCAGATTTGTTACTAATGTTTGCTTGTTTATATTTATCATCAATATCCACAATAAATAAGTTCCGATGCTTTTTAAACATCTTTTGGCTAAGCTTATTCAGGTTGATGTTAGCGGTGTGGAATTGCTGCTCTGTTTGTGGCAGACCGGGCACATTTTGCTGAAAAGCCTCTCTTACAATTTCTCCTTCACGGGCTGTCCAGCGACCTTCATTCATTACAATGAGCAACTCAGAAGAAGCCCCTACAGAGTGAGGCAAGTTAGAATTCCTTTCTTTTTTGGATGATGATTGGTCTGAACCCGATTGCTGGTTATTGCTGCATGAAAACGCCAATGCGCTAATCAGCAATAGAGAAAAAACTTTTTTTAGCATGTTGTCTTTTTTTTAAAAACGAAAGAATTATCATAATTATTTCGCAGACTTTTTGAAATCAGCAAACTATATATTAACTTTTATCTTCTGATATCCTTATTTTCTGACCTACGTTAAGCCGGTCAGCATTGCCCAGGTTATTCAACCGTTTGATCTGTTCAATCGTTACTCCTTCGTACCTGTTTGCAATTTCCCACAATGTATCGCCGTGCTGAACAGTATGATATTTTCGTCCCGTTGTGGAGTTGGTTTGCGATGTGGTTTCAGGAGGTTTCACACGAATATTTTGATTGAGCCTTATCAGGTTTCCTGATAGGTTATTCCACAGTTTAAGATCAGAAATTTTAACTCCATATTTTCTGGCAATCAATCCCAGGGTTTCGCCTCTGCTTACGGTGTGATACTCACCAGATGATTTAGAAACCGTAGTTCCGGAGTTATTATATCCGGGAAAAACCACCAGTTTTTGTCCGGAATGGATGCGGCTGCTTCTGAGGTTATTCCAGGCTTTAAGTTTGGACACAGATGTCCTGTACTTGTTTGCAATGAGTCCGAGGTTTTCGCCATATCGCACGATATGTACTCTTCTGGAACGCGCCTTTTCAATTTCTTCGAGCAGTTTTTCCTTTCTTATCCCGCTTTGGGTTTTGTATGCATATACTTCTTCAGGATTTTGCAGAAAAGCGGTAGCCACGTCATAAGGCAATCTGATGAAATGTTCTTTGCCGTCATTGGCTGGGATGATTCCTTTTTTGTATCGCGGGTTTAAAAACCCCAGGGTTTCCAAGTCTACATTGAATTTTTCTGATATCTGCTCAAAGCTCAATGCATCCGTGATTCGAACCGTATCCACTTCATGATAAAGATATCCGGGATCCACGGGATACAGGTTGTGTTCTGCCGCATAATTCATCACGTAGTTCACGGCAATAAAAGCCGGCACATATCCGCGGGTTTCACGCGGCAAATAAGGCCACACGGCCCAATAGCTCTTCACTCCACCTGCGTAGCGTATAGCCCGGTTCACATTGCCAGCTCCGGAATTATAGGCTGCCATGGCCAGGCTCCAGTCGCCATAAATATCATACAGGTCGCTAAGATGCTGACAGGCAGCTTCCGTAGAGCGCAGCGGATCGAAACGATCATCCACAAAAGAATTGACTTCCAGGCCATATACTTTTCCAGTGGTATACATAAACTGCCACAAGCCTTTCGCGCCGGCATGCGACCCAGCCGTAGGTATCAAAGCAGACTCTACTATAGCCAGGTATTTTAACTCTAATGGAAGATTATACTTATCAAGCTTACTTTCAAACAATGGAAAATAAAAATGAGCCAAGCCTAACAATCTTGAAGTTAAGTTGCGGCGTTTATCGGCATAAAGCTCAATATAACGTTTCACTACATCGTTGTAGGCTAAATTAATCGGTGTGTATTTATCAAGCACTTCGAGTCTTGCATTTATAACAGAGTCAGGATAAACCGGTATATACTCACCCGGAAAGTCATACACATTTAGTTGCACTGTATCGGTATTGAGCTGGTCTTTACCCCATATTTTGGTGCGCACGAGGCTGTCGAGCTTATCCACATCTACTGTATCGGCATCCGAAAAGTCCATTTTCACGGAATCCTGATTCAAAATCATCTGCCGCTCAAGCAGGAACCATTCCTGGTTGAATTGTGCATAAACGCCCGACGAAATAAAAAATGCAAAAAAGAGTAGCAAGCTTATATTTGACTTTATTTTCATTGTTTTGTACGTTAATTCTATTTAAATATTTGCAAAAATAACGCATGTCTGCCTATTACGGAGACTGCGATTTAAAAAAATACATCCGGTTATAAAAATAATTGGAAAGGTTTAAAAACAGTTTATTGTTGAAGCAAAAAAAATTTATAGTATCATAAAATAACGCAATTTATTAACAGGTAAGAACGCTGAAAATCAGCTATCTTGTTTTTTATCTTTATCTGATTTCTTCCTGGCTTCTTCTTCGTCATCATCGCTATTAATACCTTCTTTAAAGTTTTTGATGCCTTTACCCATGCCTTTCATAAGTTCAGGAATTTTTTTACCGCCGAAGAGCAATAGTACAATAACCAAAATAAGGATAATTTCAAAAGGTCCCGGGCTAAAAGCCAAAATGAGTGTATTTGTCATGATTGTTGTTCTTTTGTTTCTGTTTACAAATCTATAAAAGAAAATCTATCTATCTGCCAACCAGTAACCCGGATTTTGTAAATTTTTTCCTTTCCAGACTTCAAAATGCAACTCGGTTTTGTTATCCTCGTCGTTTGTGAAAATTGTGCCTAAAGGCTGGCGGGTTTTTATTTGCTGGCCTACTGTAACATCAACGGTTTTTATATTTGCATAAACCGTCAAATATTCACCGTGCCTTACGATTATGGCTTTCCTGGCATTGGGCATGCTAACAATGTTGGTTACTTTTCCATCGAAAACCGCTCTTGCCTTTTCGTTACGGGCTGTAAGAATGTCAATACCATTGTTATTGATTTTGATATACTTTAATACGGCATGCGAATGCTCACCAAAAGTGCTTGAAATAATGCCCTGTTCTGTGGGCCATGGTAATTTACCCCGGTTTGAGGCAAAATTATCAGACAATTTAACCTGGTCGGGTGTAAGCTCAAAAGTTCTCTTGATGGTTGGTTCGTCAGTATCTGTTTCTTCAGCAGCTTTTGCGGCTCTGGCAATTTCTTCGGCAATCACTTTTTCAATTGCATTTTGCAGTTGTTTA
Organism: uncultured Bacteroidales bacterium; assembly: GCA_964465045.1. Taxonomy (GTDB): domain Bacteria; phylum Bacteroidota; class Bacteroidia; order Bacteroidales; family JAIPAH01; genus JAIPAH01. Next base: position 4,700 of record CAYXJS010000102.1, read on the forward strand.
GCTTCTTTTTCTTTAGCGCGGATTTCAGCCAGCAATTCTTTTTCTTTTTTAGACAGTTGTTGTATGGTTTGATTTTTTTCAAGCTTTGCGTCCACCATGTTTTGCTTTTCAATTTCCTGCTCTGATTTCAGCGAAATCTTGCGCTGACGCATTTCCCGTAGTTCTTCATTTTTATCACGAATACTATCCTGTGTGTTTTGTATAAGCAAAGATTGCTCTCGCCGGTAATGGCCATACTGCCGGAAATATTGCATCCGTTTTATGGCCTGGTTAAAACTTTCAGAAGAGAAAATATACATCAAACGGGTTATGTTATCCTGGTTTTTCTGGGCTGCCTGAATCATTTTAGCATACTCACCGCGCAGACGTTCCAGTTTTTTCTCCAGCTCGCTTATGCGTTTTTGATTGTAAATGATGGAATTATTCAGATAATATACTTCTGCTTCAATATTGTTGATGAGCTGTTGACGCTGTTGAATTTTTTTATTGATAAGAACCAGCTCGTTCATGGAAGACTTGCGGTTTTTGCGCGTCTCTTCCAGGAGCTTTGAGGTAAGCTCAATTTCCTTTTCCAATTCCTCCTTGTTTTTACGGAGCTCTTCCTTTTCATTCTGCCCCAAGAGGATAGCCGGCATTCCGAAAAACAGGAAAACCAAAACGACCCAAAAAATATTCTTGTAAAGGATCTTCATCCATTTATTGTTTATCAACTTTAAACCCGGTAAAAGTAAATCATTTATGATAACAGATTCTAAAGGAACAATTGATTGAAACGAATTCCCGACAAGTCTGTTTGTAAATATGCTATTCACTTTAAAACTTCATTTCATCAGTTTGTATAGTAACCCTTTCGTACTGGTCAGAAATATGAAAAGGAAACTTCAAGCTATTATCCATTTTCACTTTAGAATAATCAAGCATGATGTTGATATTATCCTCTGCTCTTACGAGAAACTCTGCATGCAAAGGCACTGTTTGTGCGTTTACCACATTATAATTGTCATATTCAACGGTGAGTTTACGGTTTTTTTGTTGCCTTACCTCTTTGATCATCATTTTTTTGATTTTAAATGATTTCGGATCGAGCCATGTGTTTTGAATGGGAATTTCCCGTGCCTGGTTTTCACGGATGTACTTTTTGAGCTTTTGCCGGTCTGCGGTAGCCAGTTTATATAATCCACCTTCAATTGATGTCTTCCAACTGGCTTCTTCATAAAATCCAAAATCATTGCCGATAAGGAGCGCCTGAAGCATATCAAAATCCAAAGTGTTGTTTAGATATCGGTTTACAAAATCATAACCTTCGGCCAGATAATGTTTCCTTGTACGGTCAATTACTTTCACTGAATCAGGGGTAAACAAAATTCGGGCTACCTCAATCCCCATAACGGGGGCAATAGACATCCAAACCAAACTGTCTTTTTTTATTCGAATATTTCCTTTAAACGAGGTTTTTTCTTTTCCCTGCGCATAATTAAGGGAAAATTTAGCGGAAAGGGTTTGGTATTTAAGCTCATGGTTTTCCATCTGCTTCATTAAATATTCAGGGCCTTTGTTTTTAAGCGGAGCTTTATAAATACTCCTTTTTGAGCGGCAAGACCACATCATCGTCATCATTAAAACAAGTACAAAAACCCAGATTTTGCTTTTCATTCTGTTATCCGTTTTTCCTGTTCAATTTTCTTTTCCAGTTCAGGTGTGGTTTCCCCGGCTTTATGGGCTTCATTCCAGTATTCGAGAGCCTGCTGTTTTTCATCCAGTTCATAAAGCACATCACCCATATGTTCCAGAATTGTTCCGCTGGGGTTGTCGCTGTTATCAATGGCTTTTTGAATCCAGTACTTCGCTTCTTCATACCGCTCCATTTTAAAAAGCACCCATCCGTATGTGTCTTGGTTGTTAGGGTTATCCGGGTCTATCTCTACCGCTTTCCGGGCATACTTTTCAGCAGTTTTGAGTTTTTCTCCCCTCAACGACAAGTAATAGCTGTAATTATTGAGTGTGAAGGAGTTTTCAGGGTCTTCCTCAATTGCTTTTTCAAAATACCCATCGGATTTTTCATATTCTTCAAGCTCATGATAAACTTCCCCTAAATAAATGTTGAATTGGGCTTCAAGTCTTTGATTTCCGGCAACCATATCAACTCCTGTAAGTAGTTCTTCCTGAGCTTTATTGAATTGATCCAACTGCAGATGCGCTAATCCTGAAAACAGATAGAGCACAGGCTGCACGGGGAAAAGGTCTTTAGCTTCATCAGCCTCTTCAATCAACAACTCATACTCCGATTGCTGCATTAAAATATTGAGGTAATTTTCCCAGTTGAAAAAGCGTGAATTATCCAGATCAATGGCTTTTCGGAAATGCTTTTTTGCCTTATCCTTTTTGTTGTCTTTATTCAGAAAATCTGCATAAACCGAATGAGCCTCGCTTTTATCCGGATGAGTTTCTACCAATGTTTTGGCAAGTGTAAAAGTCTGCGCCTTCTGTCCGGAATACATTTCAGAAACGGAATAATAGGTTACTAATATCTGTATTTTCGTGTCGAGATCGAGTTGAGGTTGGGCAAAGCCCTTTTTTAGTTCCTGGTATGCTTTGTCGCGTTTATCCTGTTTCCGATATAAATCAGCCAGGTTAATATGGACAAACGCATTCCCCGGATCAATCATTTTTACCTTTTCATAAGCTTCCTGCGCTTTTTCGTATTGACCATCTTCTACATATGTTTTGGCCAGCAGGTTATAGTATTTCACATTATCCGGTTGCGATTCTACTAGTTTCTTCAGCTCTGCAATGGCTTTTTCGGTTTTCCCAAGTTGTTTATACAGCTTTTGCTTCTGCACGCTGAGTCGTTCATTGATGCCGACGCTATTTTCTATTTTATCATAGTATTTAATCGCATTATCATACTCACCCAAATAAACATACATCATAGCGATTTCGAAATAGAGACGCGGATTGTCTTCAAACTGGTCTATGATCCGCTCATAAACTTTTATAGACTCTTCCAGTTTTTGCTGCTCTTTTAAAATCTCAGCAAGTGATATCTGATACCATTTATTTTCCGGTTCAGCTTTTACCGCTTTCCTGATGTGGTTTTCGGCATCTACGTAGTTTTGCTCTTCTTGTTCTATCCGGGCCAAATCATAATTAGCCGGTCCATGATTTGGTTTTTTTTCCAGCACCTCTAAAAACAAGTCTTTGGCCTCTTCGTAGTTTTCAAGGATCCTTTGCTTTACCCCGTCGAGATAGAGCGCTGTGGCTTCATCCGGGGTTTCTACGTTGTGCTGTGGGCTTTTTGTGGTATCCTTTGAGGAACTGCATGATACAAAGCCAAACAGCAGGATGATACTAAAATATAATATGGAATGTTTTTTTATTGTCATCTGTAACGTTGTTTTTTCATTTCACTAACGGTCCTATTTCTTAACGCAAAGAAATGCAATCCATTATCGGATAAACTAATCCTTCACAATTTTTTAGTCCTGGCCGGTACTTCCAAAGCCTCCTGTGCCCCGCTGTGTTTTGTCTAATTCATCCGTTTTTACCCACTCGGCTTGCTCATGCCTGCTGATAATCATTTGGGCAATCCGCTCTCCCGGCTTTATCGTGGTGGTTTCGTTTGATAGGTTTATCAAAATGACCTTCACTTCACCGCGATAGTCTGCGTCAATTGTTCCGGGACTGTTTAAGACCGTCACTCCTTTTTTTACAGCCAGCCCGCTGCGCGGCCGAACCTGAGCTTCGTGTCCGCGTGGAATCTCTATGAAAATTCCTGTCGGGACCATCGTCCTTTCCATCGGTTTCAGTTGAATCTCTTGTTCCAGGTTAGCTCTCAAGTCTGCGCCGGCCGATGCAATGGTTGCATATTCAGGTAGCGGGTTGTTCGAATTATTAACGATTCTAATCTTCAAAACGTGTCATTTTTAAATGAAAACAAAATTATAAATTTTCCTTCAGCTTGAATGGTTTCCGCTCGTAGAAAAAGCGGTAAGCCATTCTTTAACGGAAATGCTTACTGCCCTTATTGTGAAAACTGCTTCAAATTGTTTTTCTCAGCAAACCACGCCACCGTGATAAAACTAAGCAGCAACAGTCCGTTTATGGCCAAAGACAAAAGCTGATGCTCTATGGTAATGATGGAAGACAATCCATAAAGCAGTAAAGCTAACCCGGAATATGCAGCTATCTTTTTCAACGGATACTTCACCTTAAAGTGCTTTCGGCCAATAATAAACGATAAAATAACCATAGAGCTGTAACACAAAAGCTGTCCTAACGCTGCTCCCGCATATCCAATTCTGGGCACGAGTATAACGTTTGATGCCAGTGTTACCGCGGTTCCCGCAAGCGCAATATAAGCCCCTATTTTCGTCATATCTGTGAGTTTATACCAAATACTGAGATTGTAAAACGCCCCCTGGAACAGCTTAGCTATAAGAATAACCGGCACGATAAACAACCCGGCATGATAACTCTCATCAATAAAATATTTAAGGATATCTAAAAAGAGCATCACGCCCAGGAAAATGAGCCAGCCAAAAATGATGAAGTACTTCATGACTTCAGCGTAAATATCCTTAGCGTTTTTCTCTTTTGCCTGAGCAAAGAAAAACGGCTCAGCCGCAAACCGGAACATTTGTATAAAAATCGACATCAACACCGCCAGCTTGAAATTTGCACCATATTCTCCCAGCAGTGATTTTCTCACCTCAAGGCTTTCATTGGAAAGCAGGTACTTCATCAAAAGCTTATCGGCTACCTCATTTATCATCCCGGCAAGGATAACTATGGCCAGCGGATAAGCAAACCGGAGCATGCGTTTCCAGAGTCCGGGATCGATTTTTATTCGGATTTTAAGCAGCTCAGGAGAAAGTAGCAACAAAGTAACGGCGCTGCTGATAAGATTTGCAATAAAAATGTAACCCACATCCACACTGGATTTATAAAACATCAGCCAACCATAAGCCGGGTTTGATTGCACTATTTTTGGTGCAAGCCACAGAAAAAACAGGTTCAGCACCACATTCACCACTACGTTGATAAGCTTGATGGTGCTGAAGCGCAAGGCTTTTCGCTTTTCGCGAAGATGAGCAAAGGGTATGGCCGCAAGGGCATCCATTGCAACAATAAGCGCCACAAAAAGAATATACTCCGGAGAACTGACATAGCCACTGACAGAGGCAATATCGCTGTTGAAAATAAAAATGAATGCCAGGAAAAGTAAAGTCGTAATTAAAATGGATGTAAATGCTGTGCTATAAACTTTGTTTTTGTTTTCTGACTCACTGGAAAACCTAAAGAACGCAGTTTCCATGCCATAAGTAAGAATCACCAGCAAAATGGCCACCCATGAGTAAAGCTCCGTTAAGACAGAGTAATCTGCTTTTACCAATATGCGGGTAAAAAAGGGCGTAAGCAGATAATTCAGCAGCCGCGGAACAATAGTCCCCATTCCGTAAACGGCTGTTTCTCCGGCCAGGCGTTTTATCGGATTATATGCTGC
>CAYXJS010000103.1:0-10173 GCA_964465045.1 uncultured Bacteroidales bacterium
TAGTGCCAAAAACGATTTCTCCATTCAGTTTATAAACATAATTATCCAGGTTAGACGGTAACCCATCCGATTTGTCAAAAAAGGTAACCTTATCAGCTTTGGTAAAATCATCATTGATTTCAACCCGGTAAACACCTTTGTAGCCATGACTAACCCATACGTTACCATTATTGTCTTGTTCAAGCACTCTGGATGATTCAGAAAAATTCTTGATTTTATGGCTTTTAGTCCAGTAAAGGTTATCCATTTCATAAACAACCAAACCGTTATATGTACCGGCAAGAATTTGATTTTCTTTATTTTGTATAGTCAAAAACCGCCAGACTCCTTCATCCGAAGCTATTTGACGCACTTCCCCATTCCGGATGCTATAAGCGCCACGGTTATGGGCAACTAAAAGCGTTTCATCAAGCACATGAAGAGACCAAACCTGGCCTTTTATTTCCTGGATAATCTGAAAAGGAGCATCGGTATTATCGAGGTAAGATTTGTAAAAAAGCCCCTGGTTGGTTGCCAGATAAAGCTTATCTTCAAAAATCACGGCGTCGTAACCGGCGCCTTCCACGTCCATACCTGAGGAAATATAGGTGAAAGGTGAAAACAATTCTACATAATTAATGCCATTATCAAGAGCTAACCATAACTGTTGATTCTGATCCTGAAATAGATTCAAAATAGTATTGTTCCTCAATCCTTTATCCTGGTTCAGGTGCTGCAGGATTGTACCTTCTTCATCAATCACAATCATACCGTCTTGTATTGTCCCGTAAGCATAATGACGGTTGTCCAGCCGGGCAGAAGAAAAAATTTGTTTCTCTTTCAGCATTTCAGATGCCTCACATTCGAATTCTGCAATTTCGTAACCATCAAAAATATACAATCCGTGCTGCTGCGTACCAATTAAGATATCTCCATCATCATAGGTATGCATGCTCCAGACTTCGTTATCGCCTGTAAAAATATCCCCTTCGGGCAACAAGAAAAGTCTTTTTCCCCTAAGCTCCTTAAGCCCTTCATTTCGGTCTTGCAGAAAAAAGCGATCATCTACCACAAAAGAAAATCCAAAATCCCGGGCTGTGGACAGTATACTGATCTCATTATCTGCATATAATAACAAATAATTGAAAGACTGAAAAATTATGCCCATAGGTAACTTGTGAATGCGCCATACTTCTCCCACATTTCTATGTGCCTCAGGCAGCTTATCTCTGAGTGAAACATACTGCATGTTACCACGCGTGGTAATATCAAAATACCCAAACTCATTAAACCCACTAGCATACAACTTATCATTATCTGATATCATAATGCTTCTAACTATTGAGTTATTGGCCAGCGAATAAGTACGCCAGTTTTCGCCATCAAACTGCAAAACCCCGTCGTTGTTGGCAAAATACATCATTCCGTTAGTGTCCTGAGTAATATCCCAATTCTGTGTCCCGGCCTGGTACTTCAGCTTATCATATCCTTTGATATAAGGTAAACCGGTGGTTTTTATCTGGGCTAAAGCAGAACAACTCACAACAACGACTATCACAAATATGACTGATTTCTTCATCATATGGTATGTTTTCAGCTTCAAATATAATAAAAAGAAAACAATTCTATTCTGCTGTCAATGTGTTTTTTATAAAATAATGAATCGCATCTGACTCCTGTGAGGCAAGGCTTCTGCTTATTTTCTCATTCTGACTCTACAGATAACACTCTTGTTTGAATGGATAAAGGGCTCTTCCGTTGTAAGCATTTTAATTTTGATATGATAAAGGCCTAAAACATCATTTCCTGCATTGAATTCTACAACTTTGTAGTTGTATCAGCAATAGGCAAGCCGCCACTATCACATCTAATCTACTGAAAATCCTTCTCTGTTCTTAATTTGCCAAAAAACCGGAACAGCAAATAGGTACCTGCAATAACCACCGCAAGGAAGACAAATCCTAAAGTCTCTCTTCCGTAAAGGAAATTACCAATTGAGAAAAGCATGGAATAGATCACTGCGGCGCCGATAAACACGCACAGAATTTGCAAAGGCATTTCCCAGGCCATTCCTTTTTCCTTATCAATCTCTTTCCCCTCTTTTTCAGCGTCCCTGATTACTTTTCGCCATCCCGGCCCTCCGGGATGTGTCAGTCTGTAGAAGCCTTGCAATGTTTTCTTGCTCTCCGGGGCGGTTAAAAACGTGGTGGCAATCCACCCGAAAGTGGTTACCCCGATAACAATCAATAACCGAACGGTATTATGATCTAAAACTTCTGTGGCCAGGCTACCCTCTTCAACCCCAAACACCAAACCTACGGCCATCAAAGTTGCTACAGCCATGGCTACCAGTTCCGTCCAGGCATTAATGCGCCACCAAAACCATCGCAGTAAATAAATAGCCCCGGTGCCGGCTCCCGACAGCAACAATATATCAAATGCTTGTGTGGCATTATCCAGGAAAAGCAGCGACACCAGCGCAGCTAAAATCATGAGCATAGCCGTGGTAAGTCGCGCCATGAGTATCAGATTCCTATTGGATGCATTGGGTTTCACAAACCGCTTATAAAAATCGTTTACCAAATACGAAGCACCCCAGTTCAAATGCGTTCCTATAGTAGACATGTAAGCTGCAATCAGTGAAGCTACCACCAGTCCAAGCCAACCCGGGTCTAGTTTCGACATCATTACCGGATAGGCAATATCATCTTTCAGATATTTATTGGATATTTCAGGAAATTCAGCTTTAATAGAGGCTAAATCGGGGTATAGGATGATGGATGCCAGCGCCACAATTATCCAGGGCCACGGGCGGATGGCATAATGCATTACGTTAAACAGCAAAGTAGCCCCGATGGCGTTTTTTTCATCCTTAGCTGCCAGCATGCGCTGAGCGATATAGCCTCCCCCACCCGGTTCGGCGCCCGGATACCACACACTCCACCATTGCACGGCAATTGGAATAATGAGTAATGGAATAAACACCGACGGATCCGCAAAATCGGGCATCATCATCACCTTATCCTGAATGGCAGGATGGGTTATCAGGGCTTGCAGACTTCCTATCTCCGGTTGATTGATAGCAACAAATGCAGCATAAATAGCCCCAAAAAGCGCGATAGAATACTGGAAAAAATCCGCCCAAATCACCCCTTTCAATCCACCCAGCACTGCGTAAATCACCACCGCTATCGAACCATAGAGCACTGCCTGCCACGGTTGCAAATCCAGCATCACACCTCCGATTTTTATAGCTGCCAGGGTTACCGAACCCATTATCAGCACATTGAAAAAGAGCCCGAGGTAAATGGAGCGAAAACCTCTGAGGCAGCTTGCCGCTTTCCCGCTGTAGCGGATTTCATAAAATTCCAGATCGGTTAATACGTTAGATCGCCTCCACAGCTTGGCGTAGATAAACACCGTAACCATCCCGGTAATCAGAAAAGCCCACCAGGCCCAGTTTTTTGCTACACCGTTTTCTCTAACCATGCCTGTAACGAGGTTTGGCGTATCAGCGGAAAAGGTGCAGGCCACCATCGAAATACCTAAGAGCCACCATGGCATGCCTCTTCCGCCAAGGAAAAACTGGTCCATGTCTTTTCCGGCGGTACGCGAAGCAATGAGTCCCAATACCAAAACAACAGCAAAAAATGCGGCTACTATCAGCCAATCGAGGGTGGTTAGTTCCATAAAGCAGTTTTTTTTAGAAGCGGTAAATATAGGAAAAGTAGGATTCAACACGAATGTGAGCCGCCGGAAATTCTAAAAACTAAATATAGAGGTTTAACGATAATTAGTAATTGAAATAAAAGTTGAAAATAATAGATTCCCGCCTGAATCCCGAGGCTTCGGGATTCGGTACGGGCAGGTCTGCGTCAGGCACTTCGCAGATAACTTAAGTATTGCTCTAAATAATATCGGCTCAGCGCCTTCCGTATCAATGACAACTTTATTCTAAGATTTGTATTTCAGTGTTTTACTATCCTTTACCCCCGCAATATTGCGGGGCAGGCTGTTCACTTCAGTGAACGGTTATGTTGCAACCGCCATACAAACCGGGTCTTTAGCTCCAGCAATCGAAGCAGAATACAAGGACTAAAGTCCCGGCAGGTTGTGGGGAAAACCTTTAAACCGTTGGTTAAAACCAACGGCAAAGGATACTGATTCTTTATTGTCATTATGTGATGTGGAGCAATTTTTTGATCTAATGCTTCGAAATGACCGGGTTTTGGTTACACACTAAGCAAAAGGGACGCGCTGAGATCTTTAATGAGAAAATTATTGCGTCAGCGCGTCCCTTTTGCCTGTAGCTATCGAAATAATTGTCATTTCGACAGAGGTCATCTAATTGATATAGAGACCGATAAAGAAATATACTTCTCAAAATGTAAAATTGCACTTCAAACTTATCTGACCGAAGGAGAAAACTTATCAACCTCTAACAATCTAATCACTGCCAAACCCCGGCTAATGGTTTATTGCAATGAGGACATTTGCCGTCTTCTATGAGAAATTCCTCTACAGAAAACCCTCCGCGTTTAATTACACGAGTTCCACAGCCAGGACAAAAGGTATGTTCTTTTTGTGTTCCGGAAATATTCCCGAGAAAAACATGATTCAACCCTTCCTCCTTGGCAATCTCCCAGGCACGCATTAGTTTTGGACGAGGTGTGGGCATTAAATCATACAACTTATACACCGGAAAAAAGCGGCTAAAATGCAACGGCACATCCTGCATGCCTTTATCCATCATCCACCGGCACATATCGCGGATCATACTCTCATCAGCAGACCAATGGGGCACCACCAAATAGGTAAGCTCCAGCCAGACTCCTTTCTCCCTAAGCGTTTCTATGGTTTGCAATACTGTATTTAACCTTCCTGCATTCAGTTTTTTATAAACTCTATTATCAAATGATTTCAGATCAATGTTGGCTGCATCGATTACCTCAGCCAAATCCTCCAAAGGTTTCCGGTTAATGTATCCCGATGATATAAACACATTTTTCAGGCCTTTCTCCCTGGCTATTTTGGCTGTATCCAAAACATATTCGGCAAACGTAACGGGCTCAGTGTAGGTATAGGCCATCACTCTGGCGCCATGCTCCTGAGCCAGCGCTACTGCTTTTTCCGGAAACAGATCATAATTAGAGGTTTCTTCCGGAGTTACCTGTGAGATGCCATAATTCTGGCAGTTTTTGCATGCCAGATTGCAGCCTGCCGTGCCTATGGAGAAAGCCGTAGCTCCCGGCAAAAAATGATAGAGCGGTTTTTTCTCAATCGGGTCGGTATTGATAGCACAAGGTTCCCCATACACCATAGAGTATAATTTCCCATCCATCATTTTCCGGTTCCGGCAATCACCCCATTCGCCTTCATTCAGCAAACAAAGGTTAGGGCAAAGCGTGCAACGCACATTTCCGTTTTCACGTTTCCAATAATCAGCTACTTTCATTGAGAGTTTCCTTTTCGTTAAACACAATGGCTTTATAAGTAAAAACTTCGGCATCTTTCCATCCGTCCCATCCCAATCCTGCCTTGTCGCGAGAGCAGTATCCCAGAAGTTCTTCTTTATTCCAGCCTCGCTGCGGGGCTACCTGAGGCAATAAGGTTCCGCTTTGCACCCCGTTGGTTATATAAACCCCATGCGTACCAATCTCCAGATCATCCAGCGAAGTTAGTTTCTGTATAGGTGTTAGCACCGATATCTCGATATTAATATCCGGCAACTCTTCAGGTGTAACATCACCAAAACGGACATCACCAACAGCAGCGGAAATTGTCATATCCTGAACCATAACATAGAGCGGCTTATTGCCTTTCAGATTCCCTACACATCCTCTGAGCTCTTCTTTATTGTATAGCGAAACAAAGGCTCCGCAATTTTCCTTCAACGGCTCGTCCAGATCATTTTTATCTATGTCGGGTTTCTGGCCATCTTCCAGAAAATGCTCCAGGGTTTCCCGGGCGATTCGTAACAATTGCTTTTTATTATGCTGATAAAGTTCAAAAGCCTTTTCATCAGGAACTCTTTTTACTTTTATGGCGTAATAACCCACAACCTCATCTTTGCTGCCATAAGCGCTGTCACCGCTGTTGCGGTATTTCAACGATTCCAGCTTCACATTTTCATCCCGGGTTATTTCCAGCAAAATCATTACTGAAGTCCATCCGCAAAGCGGAGTGACCATACCCGGCACCTCAAGCTTTTTGGCCTGCTCCAGCCGCTGCCATAAACGATTTGGATCATTCGATAAGATGGCCTCAGCCGTCTTCATGTCTTGTTCCCCAGCATCATTATAAGCCGGAAAGTGAGAAAAGTCTGTACTGATTACAAATAAGCTCTCTTGATTAAAATACGGTTGCAAAACTTTGGCAATCTGTTTTAAACTATCCCGGCTTGCTTGTCCTATCAGAACCGGAACTATAGGCAACTTATTATCAAAAACATATTGAATAAACGGAACCTGCACTTCCAAAGAATGCTCGTTCTGATGCGCCGGAGGTATGAAGTCCATAACCTCATTCTCTAACAACGCTGAGATTACTTTCTGATCTGTCTCAGCCACTCCCATAGGCGTTTCATAACCTTCCTCAGCATATACTGAGGCTCCTGTAAAGTGAAAAGTATGTGCGGAGCCAATAATAAAAACACGTTTGTAAGAAGTGGATTCAGGGATAGTATGATAAGCCTCTGCAGCAACTTGTCCGGAAAAGACATAACCTGCATGTGGTACAAGCAGCGCTGCAGGCGCATCTTTCTGCCTGGATGAGGCCTCCGCAAAAAACTGTTTTATGGTTGATTGTAATTGTTTGCTGCTGCCGGGATAAAAGCGCCCGGCAACAGCCGGTGTACGTGTACTCATAATTTTTTGCTTTCTGGTTTTTGTTTGGGGTAAAATACTATTTTTTAGGAACAAAATCAAGTCCATAAAGAATTTGGGGTTCATTTTTGTTCTATCCCTGATCTAGAAAAGCCGATACAATGTTTTATGGCATGAAAATTGGAATAAAATTAAAAACAGCAAGCTATGAAGAAATTTATACCGATCTTATTTTTATTACCGCTTATCATGTTTTTTACTGCATCCACCACCGATGCTCAGACGCCAAGAACAAACAAAAACGCTGCTCAAAAATTAAAGATAAAAAATGACGGGGACACGTTATTTCACTTTGACGGTTTCTATTATTCTGTTACGAATCAGGATTTTGATGATTTTGAGATGGTTTTTGCTGACAATGACAGCCTGACGCCAGCTCAGGACAATTCTGTTCCGGACTCTGAATGGAATTTTTATTATGATGTTTTAGGCGAAGGCGATACCTTAAACTGGGTAGAAGCTACATCATGGTTTAATCCGGACGGACAAGCTGATGACTGGATCACCTTCGGACCTCTCACAGTACCGGAAAGTGGAGCCACATTCAGTTGGCGTGCCTATCATAACCCGGTTTTCAGAAACGGCTACGAAGTAAAAATCAGTACTGACGGTAACAATCCTGAAGATTTTACTACGGAACCGCTTTATATTGTTGAAGATTTGATGGAGCAATCCTCTGAAAATATAGATACGAACAGCTTATTCCAGGACCCGCCAAAATCATTCGCCCTGCCGGATAGTGTTTCAGGACAACAGGTTTACATTGCTATTCATCACAATTCAACAGATATGGATGTGCTGCATCTATCAGACTTTGTTTTAAAGAGCCATACTACATCCATATCTAAATCGTTGGCTTTTGACAAACTAAAAGCCTATCCGAACCCGGCCAGTGAGGGATTTTCATTGCGATTTGAACTGAATTCGGCGAGCGAAGTGGTTTTTGAATTGTCAGCCCTTTCGGGAAAGGTTATTCGTCAAAAAACAATAGCGGGGAAAGCCGGTATGAATCAATTCTATACAGATGTAACCGGATTATCCCCGGGATTATATTTTTACCGGCTTCAAGGCCGTAATTCCGGAATCACCAAAAAAATTGTCATTTACTAACAATGAATCTGGTCTAAAATGGACCCAATGTTTGTACTAAATTATATAATATGAAGATTATCAAAATTTTATAAAAACGCATTGCTGTATGTAAGTTATTGATTTTCATATTAATAACTTAGAAACCTACAGACTTATTAAACTGAACTCAACAACCGTATGTCTATTTTCCGGCATATTTTCGAGCCTCAGGTAAAAACGCCCTGAGGTTTTTTATTCGGGTATCGTCAGATGGATGCGTACTTAAAAATTCCGGAGGTTTTTGCCCGCCACTTTGAGCCATTCTTTGCCAGAAATCAACCGCTTCGCCCGGGTCATATCCTGCCATTGCCATAAAAATCAGCCCCATTTTATCGGCCTCGGTTTCATGCGCACGTGAATAAGGTAAAGAAACACCAACCGTGCTGCCCACACCGTATGCCGCCATGTATAAGTCCTGATGCTCCGCCTGGTTTTGTTCCAGGTAAGCCGATAAAAACACGCCACCGGCTTCAAGCATCAGTTGCTGACTCATCCTTTCGTTGCCATGCCGTGCTACCGCATGAGCAATCTCATGCCCCATCACCACAGCAAGTCCTTCTTTGTTTTTTGTATAAGGCAGAATACCCGTATAAAAAACCACCTTACCACCGGGCATGCACCACGCATTCGGCACGTCTTCATCCACAAGATTGAACGCCCATTCAAATCCCTCAATCCGCGAAGCCATGTTGTTGTTGTTCATGTACCTTTCTACCGCGCTGGCGATCTTTTGCCCTACATTTTTTACCATCCTCGACTCGGAAGTACCGTTGACCGGAGGATGTTCTTGAAGAAAAGAACCATATTGCGTCAGGCTCATCGCCATCATTTGCGATTCAGGAAGCAGGGTCATCTGCTTTCGATCGCTGAAGGGAACAGTTGAGCAGGCGATTGAAAATATACTGATGGCTATAAAAACAACGGAAACCCGAAATACAGAACGAAGCTGATATTTTTTCATAATGCGTAGTTTTTGTTTATTCAAAAATACATGTTTTTTCCCTTTATAAACGATTTATGCGACAATAAGGTATAAGATGTCGTTTGACAGTTAGATTCACGAATTTGTCATACCGTTAATTGATTATTTTGCGTAGCGCCTTTAAAATTAGCATTATTCGCAAAACATAAAATATGCGATATTATCAACTAATATGCTCAAGTTATGATTTTTAAAACTATTTTCAACCTATCCTTTTATTATGTTTATAATATACTGATTTTGTTCGCTCGTCTATATTCCTATTTTACACTCAATTTCCGCAATGTTACTTATAGTCTTTGGCTTATAGTCAACAATTTTAAATCTTTGCCAAATGGAAATAAAGACGAAAATAGGAATCCGGATAAAAGAACTGAGAGAGATTCAAAATTTGTCTCAGAAAGATTTATCTTATTCGTCTGATTTAGACAGAAGTTACATTGCAAGTGTTGAAAATGGTAAAAGAAATACTTCAATCGTTAATATTGAAAAAATCGCCAAGGCACTTGACGTTACCTTAAAAGATTTTTTTAATAATGACAAATTTGAGAACCTTACAACAGATTAAAGATTTGATAGATAGTCGAATTTCCAACTGTCTCAATGATAAGCTAAGTTTATCGGAGGCTCTTGAAATAATAAAAATATCGGTTGAAGATGTAATACGGTCATCCGGAGAGAGTGGAAAAAAATCGTTAATTAGGTCCCAACAAATTATTAATCTTATACATGAGGTCGTAAAATCTTCGCTTGTTGAAAAAGGTGTAAACCCTACTTTAATACATCCCTCTATTGGACAGGCAAATGGAGAAAAAACACTTGCTGGTTTTCTGAAGTTTAAAAAACAAGACATTTGTGTTTTCCCAAATAATAAGCCATCCAGAGAAGAAAGAATCGATTTTAATGGTTTATATAATACAGGCACAACTGAACCCTATGGTGAACTCATCGCACCGCATCGACCTTAAAGGTGAATCGTTAAGAAAAGGAATATTAAACAACGAAAACTAAACTTTTTTGTATCATTGCAGCATCTTTCAAAGTGGCACTATTTGACCGAAACGCCTGGCATGGTCCGACCGAAATAACCAACCGTTAGCAATTTACAATTTTTCTGCTCGGTTTTAATTGGGGCTAATATAATCTGCAGCAATTCCGCATCTTGAAATATAATTATTCTGGTTAAAGCCCTGTAGA
>CAYXJS010000104.1:0-1749 GCA_964465045.1 uncultured Bacteroidales bacterium
AAAAGTACTGCACTAAAAAACCCCGGCTGCACCAGAACCGGGGTTTTTTATTTTATGTATGAAAGAGGTTATTTCACCGCTTCCACTACGGCTTTGAACGCCTCCGGGTGGTTCATGGCGAGGTCGGCCAGCACCTTCCGGTTCAGTTGGATATCGCTTTTGGCAAGCTTACCGATAAACTCGGAGTATGACATATCATACTGGCGTGCGCCGGCATTGATACGGCTAATCCATAGTTTGCGGAATTCGCGCTTTTTGTTTCTTCTGTCGCGATAAGCGTATTCCTGTCCCTTTTCATAGGCGTTTTTGGCTACGGTCCACACATTTTTACGGCGGCCAAACTGCCCTTTCACCTCTTTAAAAATCTTTTTCTTGCGTGCCTTGGTGGCAACATTATTTACTGATCTTGGCATAATTTTTCTTTTTAGCTGCAGCGTTCCGGTTTAAACCGAAATCTTTCGGCATACAGCGGTTTTACAATTTATTTACTTGAGATCAAGCGACGTACGTTTTTAGCATCACTGCTTTTCATAATACTTACTTTACCCAAACGCTTTTTACGCTTTTTAGATTTTTTGGTAAGTATATGACTCATAAACGCATGTTTTCTCTTGATCTTTCCGGTGGCGGTATAAGAAAACCGCTTTTTTGCTCCGGATTTTGTCTTCATTTTAGGCATTTAACTATCCTTTAATTGATTCAACGAATTTATTTATTTGTTTTTCTTTGGTGCCAGTATCATAATCATCCGTTTCCCTTCCATCTTGGGCAAGCGCTCCACTTTGGCGTAATCCTCAAGTTCGTCGGCAAATTTCAAAAGCTGATATCTTCCCTTGTCTTTGAAAATGATAGACCGTCCCTTAAAGAAAACATCCACTTTCACTTTGTCGCCGTCAGAAAGGAACTTTTTCGCATGATTGAGCTTAAAATTGAAATCATGATCATCAATATTGGGTGTCATCCGGATTTCTTTCAGTGAGACTTTAGCCGCTTTGGCTTTCATCTCTTTCTGCTTTTTCTTTTGCTCGTACAGAAACTTGTTATAGTCAATAATCTTGCAAACCGGTGGTTTGGCTGTCGGGGAGATTTCCACTAGGTCGAGCTCCATTTCATCAGCCAGCGCCATGGCATCCTTAATATCGTAAATGTCATTCTCTATGTTCTCACCCACCACACGAACCATAGGTGACTTGATCTGATTGTTGATTCGATGCGGGTTTTGCCGTTGTCGAACACGCTTGTTCCTGTTGTTTCTATTTGCTCCTATAACTCAAAAGTTTTTAAAAGTTCAACATAAAAAGGGCGGAAGCTTTGGAGGTGTCTCCAAATAACATGCCACAACCTGCGATGGAATTATTCCACCATTTCATTTACTTGTTTTTGTATTTCTTCAGCAAATTGTTCTGCTTTCATACTACCCTGGTCGCCTTCACCATGTTTTCTGACGGACACTGTGCCGTCAGCTTCTTCCTTTTCACCTACAATTAACATGTAGGGGATGTGTTTGGTTTCGGCGTCCCTGATTTTGCGTCCGGTCTTTTCCGGGCGCTCATCAATTTGGGCGCGAATATCGTAATTCTTCAGCAAAGATAAAACTTTTTTCGCATAATTATGATATTTCTCACTGATAGGCAATATGCTAACCTGGTCGGGCGTAAGCCACAGCGGGAATTTGCCGGCACAGTGCTCAATCAGAACCGCTACAAAACGTTCCATAGAACCAAACGGAGCGCGGTGAATCATCACCGG
>CAYXJS010000104.1:1849-3256 GCA_964465045.1 uncultured Bacteroidales bacterium
TCACTGCCGATGTACTTCTCCGGCGTGTCCGGGTCGCGCAAGGATATCTGCGTAACAAAGTCTTTAAAATCCAACGCTGTAAATATCTTCATCACGATATCCATCACCGACTTAAACTCATCCTTCACCTGATCAGGTGTGCAGAAAATGTGCGCATCATCCTGAGTAAAGCCCCTTACGCGGGTCAGCCCGTGCAGCTCTCCGCTTTGTTCATAGCGGTAAACGGTGCCGAACTCTGCATAACGCACAGGCAAATCTTTATAGGAATGCGGTTTGGTTTTATAAATTTCACAGTGGTGCGGACAATTCATCGGTTTAAGAAAATACTCTTCATCCTCAACCGGTGTTTTGATAGGTTTAAAAGAGTCTTTGCCATACTTTTGATAATGTCCTGAAGTTTTATATAAGTTCACATTTCCGATATGTGGCGAAATCACAGGCTCATACCCTGCCTCCTTCTGTACTTTTTTCAAATACTGCTCAAGGCGTTCTCTCAGATGAGCGCCTTTAGGCAGCCATAGCGGGAGCCCCGCTCCTACCTTCTGTGAAAACGTAAAAATCTCCAGCTCTTTACCTAATTTTCTGTGGTCACGCTTTTTGGCCTCTTCCAGCATTTCCAGATACTGGTTCAGCTCTTTCTTTTTCGGGAACGTAATACCATAAATCCTAGTGAGCTGTTTGCGGTTTTCATCGCCGCGCCAATAAGCTCCGGCAATGCTTGTCAGTTTTACCGCTTTTATGAATCCGGTGTGCGGGATGTGCGGGCCGCGGCATAAATCAGTGAAATGTCCTGATTTATAAAACGATATTTTACCGTCTTCCAAATCCTTTAATAGCTCTACCTTATATTCATCGCCTTTTTCCTTGTAGTATTCCAGCGCCTCTTGCTTTGGCACTTCCCGGCGTTGAAATTCCTGTTTTTCCTTTGCGAGCTCTTTCATTTTGTCTTCCACCTTCTTCAGGTCGGCATCCGTAAACTCGTAACCGTCAAAATCAATATCATAGTAAAAGCCGTTTTCGATATCCGGGCCAATGCCGAATTTTACTCCGGGATAAAGGATTTCTATTGCTTCAGCCATTAAGTGAGCTGAAGAGTGCCACATCGCGGATTTTCCATTGCGATCATCCCAGGTCAGCAATCGAACTTTAGCATCCTCTTCTATCGGCCGCATTGCATCACGCACCTCTCCATTAACTTCGGCAGCCAGCACATTGCGTGCAAGCCCTTCACTAATATCGCGGGCAACATCCAAAGCGGTTACCCCTTCTTCATATTTTTTTTCGCTGTTATCCGGTAATGTAATCTTAACCATATTTCCCTTTTTCAAAACAAGGCGCTAAATTAATTAAAATCGCCTAACTAAATAATTACAAGCCCAATTTCATTTATATATCGCGATTATATCG
>CAYXJS010000104.1:3356-4879 GCA_964465045.1 uncultured Bacteroidales bacterium
GCTTCATTTTGTTTTTTTACATAAATTTATTCGATCTTTGGAAAAAATTAGCTAACAAAAGAAAAATCGCAGGTATATGACGAAATTATCAACAAACTACTTGGGTCTTGAATTAAAATCACCTATTGTTGCAGGAGCATGCAACCTAACATCAGACCCTGAAAAGGCCAAAAAAATGGATAAAGCCGGTGTTGGCGCCATCGTATTTAAATCATTGTTTGAAGAGCAAATTCAGTTAGAGTCTTTTGACCATGACGAATCACTCGAACAGGATGACGAACGCCATGCGGAAATGACAGATTTGTTTCCGAACATAAAGCATGCCGGCCCGGCCGACCACCTCAGCCAGTTTAAAGCGGTTAAAGAAGCCGTTTCCGTGCCGGTTATTGCCAGCCTCAACTGCATCAATAAAGAAACCTGGCTCGACTATGCAAAAAAACTGGAGGAAGCCGGGGCCGATGCACTTGAAATGAACTTCTACTACACGCCCACTGAGTTTGACAAATCAGGTCAGGATGTAGAAAACGAACAAGTAGAAATTCTTAAAGAAGTGGCTAAAGCCATAAAAATTCCGGTAAGTGTTAAGTTAAGCCATTACTACTCTAATCCGCTGAACGTAATCAAGAAATTTGAGAAAGCAGGAGCCAAAGGGGTTGTACTTTTCAATAAGCTTTTCCAAAGCGATATTAATATCGATAATGAAGAGCTCACGCATCCCTATTTCCTTTCACCGGAAGGCGAATATAAGGATACGCTTCGGTTCACAGGTATCCTGTATGGAAATACAAAATCATCTATCATCGCCAACACTTCCGTTTATCACGGACGTGAAGCCATAAAAATGATACTTGGTGGTGCTGATGCCATACAGGTAGTGAGCGCATTATACAAATTCCAGGTTGAGCACATTCGCACATTAAACAACAAAATTGAAAGCTGGATGTCACAAAAACGCTACAAGTCGCTGGAAGACTTTAAAGGAAAACTATCACGTAAGAACATTTCTGATCCATATGCTTTCAGACGTTCGCAGTATGTTGATATCCTTATCAATTCAAAACAAATATTTGATAAAGAGTTTCTGCCATAAATCATTGGTGGGTTGATATATAACGGCGGAATGAAGTAAGGCTATTTCATTCCGCCTTTTTTATGCTTACCTGTAAGATGTGCGTAAATATGTTTTGAGAATAACCACAATTTGATAAATCATAAAAAAACCATACATTTAAAACCTGAAAATCTTATTTTTTAGGAGTATTATCAGCTTGCACTTTGACATTCTGAAATTTAACTTAAATTAAGGCTAAATCAGGATGAATAAGTATGATAAAGTCTCAGGCTAAGGAATAAAACTATCTGAATTTTCATTTGATGAAAAAAGGAGAAAAAATCGTATGGATTGTCCTGGTTATAATTTTTGGAATGGCTGACCTAATGGCCCTTCACAATATTTATGCTACGGATGCCAGGCTGGTTACAGAGTATGTTGTATTAGGAGCCAGCATGGTGGTATTTATCAT
>CAYXJS010000104.1:4979-10109 GCA_964465045.1 uncultured Bacteroidales bacterium
AAAGAACTAAAAAACGATTATGCATCTAATAGAGCCACATTACAACTGGCGTCATTATTATATTGCTTCAGAAGATGAATACTCTCCCTTTTACGGAAGAGTAAACAGCGAATTTGAGTTTGAGTATGCTGTTTACGATCATCTTATTCATCCTCAGTGGGATGCTTTTGGCTCAAATACGCTTTACTTGAAATTATTGTTTGCGGATTATGAGTTGGGGTTTTCCATCATCGAATTCATTGGGGAATGGAATGACTGTCTTCACAACGATATTATGTTTTTGAAGCGAAATGTAATAGAACACCTCGAAGATAAAGGCATCAATAAGTTTGTGCTGATAGGAGAAAATGTATTAAATTTTCATCATGCTGAAGATGATTATTACCAGGAATGGTTTGATGAGGTGGAAGAGGGTTGGATAGCCGGAATTAATTTTCAGGAGCATGTTATCAAAGAGTTTTCATCGGCCAACATCGATTATTATATTTCGTTCGGCGGGCCATTTGATGAAGTTCCGTGGCGGGCCCTTTCACCACGTCAATTGTTTTATAAAATCAGTCAGTTAATGACACACCGATTAAATGCATAAACTATGAAAAAACATGTTAATATCAGAGTAAAAGGACGAGTACAAAATGTAGGGTTTCGGCTTGCAGCACAAAAAGCTGCCTCAGAGCGCCATGTGAGTGGTTTTGTAAAAAACGAACCGGACGGCAGCGTTTATTTGGAAGCGGAAGGTGATGATGACGATGTAGACAGCTTTATTAAGTGGTGTCATCACGGTCCTGCCTGGGCCAGCGTTGAAGACATTAATATTTCGGAATCATCAACAGAGGGATATTCTACCTTTAAAATACGTTAATCCTGAATCTTGCGCAAAACCACTCTATCTACCGGAAGAGTTAAATCCTCATCCTTTAGTTTTTGCAAAGCGGCCCACCTGAAAACTTGTGCGCCTTCAGTATCTTGTTCAAAATCAAATGGCTTTTCTGTAAACACAACTTCAGGCTGCTCTGCCAACCTGCAACGATAATAAATGCTGATAAGCTGACTGGGTGGATTCGTAAATCGCGTTTGCTGGAAAAAATCGGTGGTATAGAAATGTTCAATATCCTCAATTTCAACACCCATCTCCTCTCGTATTTCCCTTTTCAGGCAATCAACGGTTCCTTCTCCGAGTTTCAGTCCACCGCCCGGAAATTTCGTCATCCGGATTCCAAAACGGATTTCATCGGTCAACAAAACTTTACCTTGCTCCATAATCAATCCGTAAACTCTGATATTAAATTTTTCAGGCTTCATGATCTGACTTTTATCGCTCTAATCATTTCCCGCTTTCCTTTTGGGCCGGGAATTTTTTCTGTTTTAAAACCAGCCTCCTGCATATTTCTTCTGACCTGTCCCTGCGAAGAATAAGTTGTCAAAACACCTCCCGGTTTTAATGCCTGAAAACACTTTTCAAAATTCTCTGTACTCCACACCTCAGGTTGTGTCGCAGGCGCAAAGGCATCAAAATAAATCACATCAAAGGCATCTTCCATAAACGATGTATCCTGAAGGGTATGCTTTAATTTGTGCAATACAAAATCATCGGTAATAAACACCGGAAAATCCCATTGCACCTCATGCATCTTTTGAAGATAAGCGCCTGCCCCTTCAAATTCCAATACAGCACCAAAGTTGAGCTGTTTAAAAATATGCGCTTCCAGGGGATAAGGCTCCAGGGCGACATACCTGAATTTCTGTTTATTAATCAATGATTTCTGCAACGTTAGCAGTACATTCAGACCGGTTCCAAAACCCACTTCCAAAACAGCCGGATCATCGGCATTTACCTGTTCAAGTCCGGCCTGAATAAAAACATGTTTCGATTCATTCACGGCGCCGTGTGTAGAATGATAGTGTTCATCCAACTGTGGCAGGTATATGGTATGCGAACCATCTTCGGTAGTAAACAGTGATCTCTCCATGAGCCAACATTGTTAAGGTTTTTCATCGCAAAGAAACACAATTATTCTGAAAACACCGCTAACAAGACGTTATTTACGTTTTTCTGCTTTGCGGTATGTTAATCTCATGCCCATGTTGTGCTGCGCTTTAACTACCACAATGCTGTCTGCAGAAACTGAAATTTGTTCGTTTTCTTCTGCTTTGGCCAATTTTAGCTCATCCTCATAGTAATAAGGTCCATATGGATTGCATTCTATCGTAAAATACATATCAGCCGCATCCGCCCCATGATACCCATAGCCGCCAGGTTCGCCCCGAAGGTAATAAATTTCATAGTCAATCTCCCACGCATACGATTCAGAATTATAGCCATGCCTCAGCAATCCATCATAATACATGGTGTAATTCCCCGGTTGTATACGGTAGTACTCATCCCAGTAGAAGTATTCGGGAATAGCATAATTCCCGGCATCAACATATTGCGGTTCATCAACCGAATAAGTCAAGGAGAGATAAGCACGGCCGTCGCGACCATCCATTCCGGTAGTTTCGCAAGAGCTTAGCCCAAAGAATATGACTCCAGCTAAAAGGCTAAAAACAAAAAGACTTTTAAAACGTTCCATAATTGCTTGTTTTAAAGGTTTATAAATCAATAAAACAAGGGCCCTCAGTAATCATATACCAAACTATATGCCAAAAATTGTTGATAATTTTTTTGAATTCCATATTGCTATGATATATTGCATTTTAAATAATTTATTTCATGATAAAACCTGATTACACAGGATATTCAACAATGATTCCATCCAATTAATTCTTTTTATCTTTGTTCTCCGGTTTGGAACAGAGGGTTTTTATTGGTATATAAAATTCTAACATTAAAGGAATTACAATATATCTAACGGGCTTTTTCCTTTAAAGTCAACAAGGTAGACCATTCTATTGGATGAATTGAATTATACATACCAATCAGGAGGCATCAAATAAATGAAAGAACCAAACAGGACATAAAAAACAACTCAACAGCATGGATATTGTAAATAATCCACAGTTCAGCAACAACCTGAAGCAAGGTTATCAAAACAAGAAAAAGCCGCTTTTTTCGCTTGAAGAAGGCAGAAAGCCTCCCCAGGCTCTGGAATTGGAAGAGGCTGTACTCGGGGCGCTTATGCTTGAGAAGAATGCCCTCACTGCGGTGATAGACATTTTAAAACCCGATGTTTTTTACAAAGAGGCGCATCAGAAAATTTATAAGGCCGTGCAGTTATTATTTTCTAAAACCGAGCCCATAGATATTCTGACTGTAACCAACCAGCTAAAATCAAATGGGGAATTAGAATCCGTTGGCGGACCCTATTATATTGCTCAATTGACCAATGGCGTATCCTCTTCGGCCAACATCGAATACCACTCCCGGATTTTGCTTCAAAAATTTATACAGCGTGAGATGATACGCATTTCCGGAGAAGTCATCCGCGATGCCTATGAGGACACTACGGATGTTTTTGAGTTGATGGATAAAGCCGAGCGCGACTTATTCAATGTTAGCGAAAACAATTTCCGCCGCGCACATGCCGACATGCAGTCGCTTGTAGGGGAAGCCATTAAAGAAATTGAAGCAGCCAAAGACGCGGAAGGCTATTTACGTGGTGTGCCTTCAGGTTTCAGAGACCTGGACAAAATCACAGGCGGATGGCAGAAATCAGACCTGGTTGTTTTAGCCGCAAGGCCGGGGATGGGTAAAACGGCCTTTGTTTTATCCATGGCGCGTAATTCATCTATTGACTTTGAAAAGCCCATTGCCGTGTTCTCCCTTGAGATGTCTGCCGTTCAACTTGTTACACGTCTCATTTCAAGTGAAGCCGAAATAGCCGGCGAGAAATTGAGAAAAGGAGACCTGAAAGACTATGAGTGGCAGCAACTGGTTCAGAAAGTAACGCCGCTTCTTGAATCTAAGATGTATATTGACGATACACCTGCACTCTCGGTATTTGAACTACGGGCAAAATGCAGGAGATTAAAGGAACAGCATGATATTCAGATGATTATAATTGACTATATTCAGCTCATGACGACTGGTATAGATAATAATAAGCAAGGAAACCGGGAGCAGGAAATTTCCACCATTTCGCGTTCCCTGAAAAGCCTGGCCAAAGAGCTTAATGTTCCGGTTATTGTACTTTCTCAGCTCAACCGTAGTGTAGAGACCCGGGGTGGTTCAAAAAAACCACAGCTTTCAGACCTCAGGGAATCAGGAGCGATTGAACAGGATGCCGACATGGTGTTGTTCATATACAGGCCAGAGTATTATGGCATTGACACTGACGAAAACAACATGTCTACTCAAGGTGCAGCTTCGCTGATTATTTCTAAACACAGGAACGGCGCATTAGGAGAGGTTAATCTCAGATTTAAAGCCAATTTTGCCCGCTTTGAGAATCCGGACGAAATGGAAGAGCATAATCAGCATTACGAAGGCTTAGAGCCAAATGAGGACTTTGACCATCAAACAATCACGTTGCCTTCCAGTATGAATAGTGATGACAACGATGAAAATTTCGATCCGAAAGATATTGCCGGAGATTCGAATGACAAAGCAGACTTTTAAATGGAGTGGTCTTATGAAAAAAATATTTTTTATCATCAGTTTTGTTTTATTAACAAGCATCCAAAGCTTTAGTGCTCATCTTTTGATACCGATGGATGAAAACCAAAGCAACCATCTGAAAGCTTATGGGATTGCTTACTGGACGCTGGAGAGAGATGTGGAAGTTACCTGGCTGCTAAACTACCGCGGCGGCAGCTTTATGATGAAGTTTCATGAGGAAATCGAAAGCGAGTGTGTCACCCGTGGAGTTTCTTACGAAGTAATTGCTGACGTGCAGTCCACATCTATACTCCAAAACATCTCCTCCCCCTCGGCAAACCAGGATGCTGTAAAACTCCAAAAAGCGCCCCGGATAGCCGTGTACGCACCCGAAAATACACAACCCTGGGATGATGCTGTAACATTAGTCCTTACTTATGCTGAAATTCCGTTTGATAAGATTTATGATCCGGAAGTGATGGATGGTGTATTGCCTACTTATGACTGGCTACACCTTCACCATGAAGATTTTACGGGCCAGTACGGAAAATTCTGGAGCGCCTACCGCAATGCTTCCTGGTATCAGGAAGATG
>CAYXJS010000105.1:0-10089 GCA_964465045.1 uncultured Bacteroidales bacterium
GGTTGGCAGTTTTATAGATACCGGTAACCCTGAAGCCTGCACTTGTCGGGATGCCCTGCGCGTTGGTGAAGTTTATCACGATGCGCGACCGCAACTGCACGTTGAGCTTTTCGGCCAGCTTTTGCCCCAGTACCAGCGGCTTAACTCGTTCGGGTGTATCCTCAAAGTAAGAACCTTCAAGCATCTGCTCATGAATATCGGTAACCTCTTTCTCATGGCCGGGCACTATGGCGTTTAGTTTCACCCCGGAGCCTTTTCCGGCGGAGCTGATCATGCCGTTGATGACAATCCGGTTGCTGACGCCTAGCACATGTGGCAATTTTCGGATTTGCGCTACTTTTTCCGCTGCTCCGGGAAGAAACAGTTTCAGCTTATCCTGTTTCCGGTAGTCCTCGCGATGAATCTGGATATGTGATACCTCAGACTTGATGGCGGCTTTGATGCGCTGGTCCGACATGCCCTTCATAAAGGCGGTGGAGAAGACGCCGGCAAAAATCCCCAGCGTAATCGCTGAGATAATTACCAGGCTCCGCATCTTGTTGCGCCATATATTTCTCCATGCTACTGCTATAATCATGACCTCTTGTTTTTAAGCACGTAATGCATTGATTTCTTTCATAGTAAATATTTTTGTCACGGGATATATCGCTACCAGTACTGTGACACTGAACACGATGATGGCTTGCAGATAAAAGATACGCGGATCGGATGAGAAAAACATAAACGGTTCCCAGCCATAACTCTCCATGACTTCTGCAGTTTGCCCTTTCAGCGGGATGGGATTGTTGACGTAATAGCCCACTATCGGGATGCTCCCGAGAATGCCGGTGGCAGCTCCCAAAATCCCGATGAAGAAGGTTTCTATGACGATAACCGTGGCGAGCTTAAGCCGTTTCATGCCTACGGCCATCATTACGCCAAGTTCGCGGCGCCTTTCGGCAATCATCATCATGATGGTTCCCAATATCCCGAAAAGGATAATCATGTAAAGGATAGCCATAAAGATATAGCCTCCGGCGCGGTCGCTTTCAATTTGTTGTACTAAAGCCGGCATCATTTCTTTCCAGTTCATGGTAGTATATTCCTTTGGTAACAGACCGCCGATTTGCTGCTGTACCTCCGTGAGTTTATCATTGTCGGCTATCATCACGGATACAGACGTGAGCATGTCCGGGGCATTGTAAAATTGCTGGCAGGTTTCCAGGGTCATGTAAACCATCGTTTTGTTTAGCTCCTGCGAGGGAAAATCAACAATGCCAGTGACCGGGAAGAGCCCGGCAGCGGTGGCATAGCGGTAGCCTTGTCCGGTAAGCGTGATAGTATCGCCAACGCCCAGCTCCAGGTTTTCGGCCAGCAAGGAGCCGATGATGACGCCATTGTTGCCTTTTCCCAGGTAACGACCCTGGTCGATGTTGCTGGCAATGTTGGTGACTTGTTTCTCCATATCCGGTTTAATGCCCGTTACCTGTGCTACTTTTGTGGCGCTTCCGCGCGAAGCAAGGGCAAAGTACTCCAGCCGGGGCGTGATGTTTTTCACCTGAGGATTCTGCTGTACTTTATCAAGCAGATCTACATCATAGGTCATGTGATTTTCCAGTGTTTTTTCCTCCCAATAGTCCTGGTGCTGTATCTGGAGGTAACCGGTGTAAAAGCGGACGCTGTTTTTCACATTGCTGTCGTAAGAGCCTTCCTGCATGGAGCTCATCACAGTTGAAAAGATGACCCCGAAAAAGACGGAGGCAGCGGTAATGAGTGTCCGGCGCTTGTTACGCCACAGGTTCCTCCAGGCAATGATTGTGATGGTTTTCATGGCTGTATATCTTTTCTGAAACAGTTCATCCTGATTATTTTAAAGGTTAATGCAGCCTTTTCATTCGCTGCTGCGAGAAAAAGGAAGTTTCGATATCAATGTTAAAATCCATCTCTACGTATTCGAGGATGGTTTTGTGTCCGGGCTTATCGGCAGGTTCTATCGTTAAGGTTGCCGGAAGCTTCCGGTCGTCCAGCATTTTGATGTTCGACCCGGACATGGTTTGTACCAAATCGCCAAACTCATCATAGTAATCTGCCCTGAGCTGGTAAAATTCTTCTTTGGTTACCCACAAGATAATTTTATCCCAAACCACAACAGCTTCGGGCTTTGGCTTCAGTTCAATCTTGTAGCATTCATAACCCTGAAAGGATTCTGTGCCGATGAGCTCTTTTTCGTAATCACGCACTATCGACGACTCCTGCATCAGATCGTCGTTGGTGAAGTCGGAGCCCATCCACGACTGCATCATCATACTGGGCGGCAGCTTAACCATTCGTTCTATTGAGGGCAGCCATTGCCACATTTCGTTTTCGCGTTTCAGGTAAGCCTGCCCTTTTTCCTTGGCCGGTGCGGTGATGTACACCATGAAATATTCCGTACCCAGCGACCAGCTTTTCATCTCAATGGTGCGTTCCCATTTCGGACGAACAATGCTCATGCGCATCACACCCTTGCTGGACTCGCCGCGGAATTTTTCATCGGCTTTTTTTACGATTGTTTCGGCGTCAGGCTCCTGCGCTTCCACAGGATTTACAGGCAGCAAGACCTGCAAAACTAAAAGTAAAACGAAACCTAAATATGTTGCTCTCATTGCGTATAAAATTTTTGATTCAATTAATAACATTGATACATTCTACTGCTATTTTTGGTTTTTAGCTTTAGGTGCAATACCATAAAGGTAAAAATTCACGATTTCCATAATTATTTCCTGCGGCGTGTTATATAACGACTTTAGATATTCATCATTCATCAGGTCGATGCTCTTTTGCGACATGTACAGGAAGAATTCAGGTTTCAAATCTTTTCTGAACCATCCTTTCTGCTGGGCTGTTCGAATGTCTTCGATAACCTCTTTTAAAAACCCTTGAGTCTTTTCTTCGATATACTGTTTGAGTCCCAGCTCCTCGTTATTGTAAAAGTCACTGACAAACTCATTGCTGATTTCGTTCGTTCCTTCCAGTTTAAGGAGCAGCAATCCTTCCAGCTTCTCCGATGGAGACTTGTCGCTGTAAAGCACTGCTTTAAAATCATGCATACCCTTTTCAGCTACAGCGTCGAATACGACTTTTGCGAGGTCCAGCTTATTAACGAAGTAACGGTAAAAGGTCATTTTACTGGTTTCTGCCTCCCGGCAAATCTCCTCTACTGTAACTCGTCGATATCCGTATTTCCAGAATAACTGACGTGCCGTCTCAAGAATCTCCTCATATTTTTTACTTCTTCGCTGCGTCATAAACTAACCTTACGATTTGTTTGCAAATATACGTTATTATTTTAATTATACCATATTCGTAACATTAATTTATAATTAAATGGGGTATCCGATCAACACCCGTAGTTTAATTTGTAAAATAGTAAAAACCTCATGTCTAGGTAGTTATAGAAACGATTAAGATTATTAACTTATTGACATGCAGAGTTTTATCTTTTAACGGGAGAAGATGAGATACCCCATTATAATTATCCTATCTTATTTAGAATATATTGAAATAAGATAAAAAATTCAGGACTGGCATTGCGATTCATAAGTGAGCCTCTATGAATGAAAGAGTATCTTTTTAATATAAGTGATACCGTTAGTTGTATTAAAACTTCAACCTATCCGCGAAATCCCGAATGTTATCGGGATGAATGGCGGAGCCAATTTCACGCGTAGTTTTTGTTGCAATGCCCTGTTCAGGCTTGTCTTTTTGGTACTTTTGGGACAAGCCAAAAGTACAAGAAAGCAAAGAAGACCTCATCAAGTTCCGCCTGATGAAAAATCCGGTTTGCTACAAATCCTTCGTCAACGGCGGAGTGGAGAGGTTAAGATACCCAGAACACCGGGCGTTGCCCGGTGCTGTGCTCTGGCAGGCCTTCAGCCTGCTTTGATCTTTAAAGCACCGGCTGGCTATTGTTATTTTCTTGCTACAAGAAAAACTCCCTCTCACTGGGGAGAGGGCTGGG
This sequence comes from uncultured Bacteroidales bacterium, assembly GCA_964465045.1. Classification (GTDB taxonomy): domain Bacteria; phylum Bacteroidota; class Bacteroidia; order Bacteroidales; family JAIPAH01; genus JAIPAH01. Next base: position 3,980 of record CAYXJS010000105.1, read on the forward strand.
GTGAGGGGGTTACAGAGCAAAGCCATAAATGAAGCCTTAGCGCAGATCTCGTAAGCCAAACGATGCCTGAGGATTCTAAATCTATAAACCTGACCTAAAGGCACAGGGCTAAGGATATCCATTTAACGAATCACCAATTAACAAATCACCAAATTGACAAATTAACGAATCACAAATTAGCAATTCACACATATTTTATGTAACTTTGGGAATCATCGCAACAGGATTTCTCCCGAAAAATAACTGATAAGTTAAACTTTCTACAGTTATTCCTGTTTAACGTTTATGTAGATTAATTTAACAAAAATCATGGAAAAACAAAAAGTAATCGTGATAGGGGCAGGATTTTCGGGTTTATCCGCTGCAACTACCCTTGCACAAGAAGGTTACGATGTTGAAGTTTTTGAAAAAAATATTAAACCAGGCGGAAGAGCCTCGCAACTCAAAGAACAAGGCTATCTGTTCGATAAAGGCCCAAGCTGGTACTGGTTGCCTGATGTGTTTGAAGATTATTTCGGGCGGTTTGGGAAACGCCCTGAGGATTATTATACATTGAAGCGTTTAGACCCTTCATACCGTGTTTACTTTGGCAAGGATGATATTGTGGATGTCCCGGCCTCTCACAAGGAGCTTTTCGAGCTTTTTGAATCGATCGAACCCGGAAGTTCAGCAAAGCTTAAAAAGTTTCTCAAGGAAGCTGAATACAAATATCGGGTGGGAATGAAGGAATTTGTTTACAAACCTTCCCTTTCAGTAACAGAGTTTTTTGATTTGCGCATTCTGAAATCGCTTTTCCGGATGGGTATGTTTCAATCCATTCATCAATACGTCAGAAAGAATTTTAAGGACCCCCGCCTGATACAGATACTGGAGTTCCCAATCCTGTTTCTGGGCGCAGCGCCCAAGGACACGCCATCGCTTTACACTTTGATGAATCATGCGGACCTTACGCTGGGGACATGGTATCCTGATGGCGGTTTTTATGCCGTTATAAAAGGAATGGAAAAGCTCGCGCTTGAGCAAGGAGTGAAATTCCATTATGGTGCTGGCGCAGAAAGCATTTCGGTTGCTAATGGAAAAGCAGATGGTGTAATTGTAAACGGTGAAAAATACGATGCCGACGTAATTGTTGGGAGCGCAGATTACCATCATGTGGAGCAACATCTGCTTCCGGAAAAATACAGAACATATTCTCAGAAGTACTGGGATGAAAGAAATATGGCTCCTTCGGCATTGCTCTTTTTTATGGGGTTTGATAAGAAAATCAAAAATCTATTGCATCACAATTTATTGTTTGATGAGGATTTTGATAATCATGCCGCGGCCATTTATGAGCAGCCGCACTGGCCGGAGCAGCCTTTGCTTTACGTTTCGGTTACTTCCAGGACTGATAAAAATGTCGCTCCGGAAGGCCATGAAAATGTGGTTGTCCTGATACCGGTAGCTCCCGGAATTGATGGCAGCCAGCATATACGTGATGATTACCTCGATTTGGTGCTCAACCGTATAGAAACCCTTACAGGTGATAACATCAAAGACCACCTGGTTTACAGCCGGTCTTATGCGCATGAGGAGTTTGCAGGAGAGTACAATGCTTTTAAAGGCAACGCTTACGGACTTTCGAACACGCTAAGGCAGACAGCTATACTAAAACCTTCTATTGTGCATAAAAAACTGCCCAATATGTTTTATACCGGACAACTTACAACACCAGGACCAGGCGTACCGCCTGTGATTATATCCGGCCAGGTGGTTGCTGCACAGATAGCTAAAAGGTTTCCGTTTTGATTTTTGTAAGATTTTTTTACAGAAACCGAAATGATGTTTTTGTTGAATAAAACAAAAAAGGAGTGTAATAAATGAAACAATTATTTGATAACGTCACGCTTAAAACCAGTAAGCTTACAACGAAGGCTTACTCTACCAGTTTTTCGCTGGGTATTAAAGCGTTAGGAAAAAAATACCAAAACCCGATTTACGCTGTATATGGGTTTGTACGGTATGCCGATGAGATTGTAGATTCGTTTCATGGATATGATAAAGAGAAACTCCTGAATCGTTACCGCCGCGATACTTACCGGGCGATAGAAGAAGGCATCAGCCTCAACCCGATTTTGCACAGCTTCCAGATGGTGGTCAATCAATACGGCATTGAACGCGATTTGATTGATACGTTTCTGGACTCGATGGAGATGGATATTTACAAGCATCGCTACGATCGGCAGAACTATAAGCGCTATATACTCGGCTCTGCTGAAGTGGTTGGCCTGATGTGCCTTAATGTGTTTCTGGATGGCGACCGCGAAGAATATCAACGGCTGAAGCCTTACGCTATGAGCCTGGGTTCTGCTTTTCAGAAAATTAATTTTTTAAGGGACTTGCACGCGGATGTAAACAATTTAGGGCGTACGTACTTTCCGGAGTTGAATGGCGGAAAGTTTGATGAAGCAACCAAAAAACAGATAGAAGACGATATTGAAGTTGATTTTAAAAAAGGATATGAAGGAATCAAGATGCTGCCCAAAAGTACAAGATTTGGTGTTTGGTTAGCGTATGTATATTTCTATGCACTTTTCAGGAAAATAAAAGAGCTTAAGCCTGAGGTAATTATGAATGAGCGGGTTCGTATTCCCAACCGCCGAAAATATCGCTTGCTGTTTGTCACCTACATCCGGCATAGCTTTAACATCTTGTAGTCATTTCTGTTACTTTTGCAGTGACAAAAACGGAATGAACAAGTTCTCAGTAAAGAAGGTTATAATCGTTAAAAATCATGCTTATGGAAAGTCAGGAAGATAAGGTAGTATTGGTTGATCAGAACGACAGGGATTTGGGAGAAATGGAGAAGTATGAGGCACACCGCCGCGGTGTGCTTCATCGTGCATTTTCTGTATTTGCTTTCAATTCTGATGGAAAACTAATTTTGCAGCAACGAGCCTTGTCAAAATACCATTCGCCCGGCAAGTGGGCTAACACCTGTTGCAGTCATCCCCGTAAGGGCGAAAATATTGAAAGCGCAGGTCATCGCCGCCTGATTGAGGAAATGGGTTTCGATACCCGGCTTGAAAAAGCATTTTCTTTTGTTTATAAAGCAGATGTAGGGCAGGGCCTGATTGAGCATGAGCTCGATCACGTGTTGGTTGGCACTTTTGATGGCGAACCTCAGATTAATCCTGATGAAGTGCACGAGTGGAAAGCCGAGGATATGGAAGTAATCAGAAAAGACATCCGCGACAACCCAAACAACTATGCTGCCTGGTTTATGATTATTTTCGAGCGTGTGTATGAGTTTTATCATGAAAAATTATCAGCCCGTTAAGTATGATTTGGATAGCTTATTTGGTGGTGTCTTTAGTCCCTTTGCCTTATTATCAGGAACTTTTTTACAAACCGAAAAAATTGTAATATCGTGTCTACCTATCTGTGGGTTAACCTGTTATCTTTAGTATTGCCTTTTTTGCTCAGCTTTGAGCCCCGGTTTTCGTTTTACAAGAAGTTTTGGGCGGTGATTTTAGCTATCATTCCGGTGGGCGCTTTTTTTATTATCTGGGATGTACAGTTCACCAAAATGGGGGTGTGGGGTTTTAATCCGTTGCACCTTGTTGGGATAAACCTGTTTAACCTGCCTATTGAGGAATGGATGTTTTTTGTAACCATTCCCTTTGCCAGCCTGTTTACTTATGAAGTAATCAACTATCATTTTCCACAGGACTATCTTAAAAATTTGGCCCGCCCGGTAACTTATGTCCTGATTGTTATCCTGCTGATTGTGGGAATCATTGCTTTCGGAAAGTGGTACACTTCTTTTACTTTTCTGCTTACTGCCTTCTATCTGATGTTTAACCTGTGGGTTTTAAAAGCAAAATATCTGGGGCAGTTCTACTTTGCTTATGTGCTTATTTTAATTCCTTTCTTTCTGGTTAATGGCATACTCACCGGCTCATTTATTGAGCAGGAAGTGGTGTATTATGATAATGCCGAAAACCTCGACATCAGACTGTTCACCATCCCCATAGAAGATTCCGTGTATGGCATGTTGCTCATTCTGATGAATGTAAATATTTTCGAATGGCTTCTCCGGCGTAGTGGAAAAGTATGGCCGCGTTACTGATTCTGCTCCTCGTTCGTTTGGTTGGGTATCTGACCTAATGCGCGGAAATCTTCACCTGTAGGGTTCTGGAAAACGCGAAGGCCAAACTCTGGGATCACCGTCAAAATATGATCAAAAATCTCCGACTGAACCATTTCATAGTCTACCCAGGCCTGCTTGGTTGAAAAACAATAAATCTGCATTGGCAAACCGGTTTCAGTAGGCGCCAGTTGCCTTACCTGGATGATCATGTCTTGTTTGACATCAGGATGGTTTTTGAGGTATTCAAGCAAATACCTTCTAAAAACGCCAATATTGGTTTGCCTGCGCAGGTTTACGATCTGCGAGGTGTCTATATCATGTTTTTCATTAAAAGCATTTATCTGCGATTCTTTTTCTTCGATATAACCCTTAAGAATACGCATATGTCTGAATTTTTCTATCATTTCCGGAGAGCTGAACCGGATGCTTTTCATGTCGATGTTCACAGAGCGCATGATTCTTCGCCCGCCGCTTTCTTCCATGCCTCGCCAGTTGATGAATGCATCAGAAACCAGCGCATACGTTGGGATGTTGGCAATGGTCATATCCCAGTTTTGCACTTTTACAGAAGTCAGGTTCATATCTATGACCGTACCATCGGCGTTATGCTTTTGCATCACAATCCAGTCGCCCGGCCTTACCATGTCGTTGGCAGATAGCTGAATGCTGCCAACAAACCCTAGAATCGGGTCGCGGAATACAAACAACAACACGGCAGTCATGGCGCCAAGACCGGTCAAAAGCGTGGCGGCCGATTTACCGAGAAGGATAGAAACAACAATGATGGCGCCTATAAAGTAAAGAATGATTTTAACAATTTGGATATATCCTTTGATAGGTTTGGTCTTGGCAATTTCAAAATCCTGGTATATTTCCGCAAAGCTGTTCAGCAAAGCATCCAGGGATAACAGGATGACGAGTATGATAAAAATGTGGATAGCGCCGGAAACAAAGTTTTCCCAGCCTGGTAGTTCCACAAAAATCTGAGGTGTAAAAGCCAGTAAGATACCTGCCGGAATTAAGTTTGCCAATCTTCTGAAAAAATGATTCTTTACTAAAATATCATCCCACTTTGTAGCGGTTTTTTTGGTGATACGATTCAGAATGTTGATGAGGATATACTTAGCAATATGATACGCTATAAAAGCCAGAATTGCTGCTGCTGCAAAATATATCAGCGTAACCAGAAAAGGAAAATCGGCCGTATTTATCCCTGCCTGGTTTAGCCAGGACTCTATTAGCTTGTGTATGGCGGATTGATCCATAAAAATTGATTTTGTAGTGCAGCCAAATATAGGGTTTTTAACAATAAGGCAGAAACCGGAATAAATAAAATTTAGAGGTTGTCTAAAGCCAGACGCTGACAGGTCTGTCGACGCTGTCAGGTCAAATTAGAATGCTGATTGACAAACCTTCAGCGTGTGTAGCTCCTGAAAGCGTCTAAATCAAAATTGGTTTTTTGGATAGCCTCGTAATAAAAAAATTAACTAAGTTTAGGTCTTGATTGATTATTTTGATAGAAGGTTGTTTTTCTACTTCCGCGATTTGGAATTTCCAATCAAAAATTATTTTGCCTGTTCCTCTTATAACAATAACTTTGAAAGGACTTTTCAGCAACAATAATGCAAAATTTTTGTTAAAGCTTTATTCATCAAAAAATAAACAATGAAGCGCAAAGCAGCAGTGATTGGGGCTGGAATTGGCGGACTGGCTTCGGCATTAAGGCTCAGAAAAGCCGGCTATGATGTTACAGTTTTTGAGACTGCTGACAAACCCGGAGGAAAAATCAATGAATTTCATCGTGATGGATTTCGCTTTGATATGGGACCTTCATTGTTTACGCTCCCGGAAATGGTTGAAGAACTTTTCAGGATGTATGACAAATCTCCCGAAGCGTATATAAAAATACACAAACTTGACTTGATCACCCGCTATTTTTATGAAGACGGTTTAGTGCTGAATGCGTATGGAAACCCAA
>CAYXJS010000106.1:0-9708 GCA_964465045.1 uncultured Bacteroidales bacterium
ATTTACAGCTTTATAGAGCCCGTTTTGTTATAGTATATTGGGTGAACTTCCGATAAAAGATAACCACCGGAATGCATAGCAAACAAAAAAGCGGCCTGAAAGCCGCTTTTAGATTATCAAATCGCATTTTAATAATAACGATAGCTTTTTACTTTCGAAATATGTTTTGCTAAGCGAATAACCTGACTGGTATAGCCAAACTCATTATCATACCAAAGATAAATCACTACCTGCCGCCCATCTTCGCCTACTTTTGTAGCAGTACTGTCATACACGCTAGCACACGAATCACCGATCACATCAGAAGAAACCAACTCATTGGAGGTTACATAACGGATTTGCTCTATAAGATTTCCTCTTAGTGATACAGACCGAATGTGTTCATTAAGCTCTTCCAGGGTTACTGCTTTCTTTAAATTCAGCGTCATGATGGCAAGCGATACATTTGGAGTAGGCACTCTTACTGCATTGGCGGTGAGTTTACCCTTGAGCGAAGGAATGGTTTTCACAGCCGCTTTGGCTGCGCCGGTATCGGTAATCACCATATTCAACGGAGCAGCTCTTCCACGCCGGTTCTTTTTATGGAAGTTATCCAGCAGGTTTTGATCATTGGTGTAAGAGTGGATGGTTTCCATGTGACCACTTGCAATACCGTATTCTTTTTCAAGTGCACTCAGTGCAGGCACAATAGCATTAGTGGTACAAGATGCTGCTGAAACAACAGGTTCTTTCGTTAAATCCCACTCATCAGATTCCTGATTAACACCATACACCACATTCGGAATATCTCCCTTTCCCGGCGCAGTGAGCAATACCTGAGAAGCCCCTTTTGCCTTCAGGTGGCGCATAAGGCCTTCTCGGTCCCGCCAAACACCGGTATTATCAATAACAAGGGCATCTTTGATTCCATAAGATTCATAATCGATATCTTCCGGTTTATCAGCAGAAATCATATGGATATGATGCCCGTTTACAATCATTTTTTGGTTTTCCAAATCTTCTAAAGCAATGCCATGAAAATTCCCATGCACTGAATCTTTTCGAAACAAGGAAACACGCTTGTAAATATCTTCCGGATTTTTGCTGCGGGTAACAATTGCCCTGAGCCTGAGACGGGTTCCATCGCCGGCCTCTTCAATCAGTTGACGGGCTGCAAGCCTGCCTATCCTTCCAAAACCAAAAAGCACGACATCTTTGGTGTTGGTATTGCGCGGGGGAACATCAATAATGTATTGAAGCTTATCATGGATGAACTCATGCTCATCCTTGTATTGATTCCGCAACTCCACCCACTCTTTGTTGAGCCTGCCAATGTCGATGCGAGCCGGGGCTACGTTCGCCTTGTAGATGGCTTTGGCCAGCTTCAGCGAATCCTTTACCTCCAGCTTAAAACCAATGATATTTTCAGCATAGGAGTGTTTATGTAAAATACTGTGGGCTCCACGGTCTAATAACTGCCTGCGGAATAAGATCAGTTCAATGGATTTATCAAACCACAACGAACCCGTTACCTGGATAAACTCCAGAGTTGTTTTCTCCTGATTATTCCACTTTTCCAGTGACTTTTCGAACTGATGATTTGCCTCAGCCCCATCCTGGTGATTACTGTTTTTTGTCATAGAGTTGATTTGTTTTTGATTGATGATTTAATCGTATTATGAGTTGATTTTGTTTTTCTGATGCTGTTTTGCAGTGATTGGGTAAAATTAAAGTATCTTACTTTATTTTGCAATTCTCCACAAAAAAAGGGGCATGAATTCAGCCCCCTTTTAATTAATGCACTAATATTTATTCTCCGAGATAAGCTTTTAAAAGCCGGCTCCTGGAGTTTTGCTTCAACCGTCTTATGGCTTTTTCCTTGATTTGTCTTACACGCTCGCGTGTTAGATCAAACTTTGCGCCTATTTCTTCAAGCGTCATACCATGCGCCCTCCCGATTCCATAGTAGAGATTGATTACATCCCGTTCTTTTTCGTTGAGCGTGGATAACGATCGTTGTATTTCACGCGTAAGCGATTCCCTCATCAAGTCATCATCCGTATGTGGAGTATCATCGCTGACAAAGACATCCAGGAAACTGCTGTCTTCATCATGTGTAAGCGGTGCATCCATAGAAACATATTTTGTGGAAATCTTCATAGTTGAATCCACTTTATCTTCTGGCAGCTCCATAGAAGTAGCAATCTCATCTGCTGAAGGTGGGCGTTCAAAGCGTTGCTCCAGCTTAGAGGCTTCCTTTTTAATTTTATTCAGTGAGCCTACCTGGTTAAGTGGAAGCCGAACAATCCTCGATTGCTCAGCTAAAGCTTGCAATATAGATTGGCGTATCCACCACACGGCATATGAAATGAACTTAAACCCACGGGTTTCATCAAATCGCTTGGCCGCCTTGATCAAACCCAAATTGCCTTCATTAATCAAATCAGGGAGACTTAATCCCTGATTCTGATACTGCTTAGCTACAGAAACCACAAAACGAAGATTCGCTTTACATAGCTTGTCCAAAGCTCGCTGATCCCCCTGTTTTATGCGTTTGGCCAGAGCCACTTCTTCTTCTGCTGTTATCAGATCTTCCTTCCCTATATCCTGCAAATATTTGTCTAACGACGCCGTTTCACGGTTCGTAATAGACTTAGTTATTTTTAATTGTCTCAATGCGACTCCTTTTTTAAATAAATTTACCTAATTGATCGTAGCAATTTATACATAATCATTTAAAATAACAAATCAAAACACATAAATATTTTGTTTTAACAAAAATATTTATTAAAGAACGGCCATTACAAGCCAAAACCATAATAGGCTACCGTTCCGTTTGGATAAACTCCCTCGATTAGCACACCCCCGCGTTTTCCTTCCAATAACTCTTCAATATCCCGGGGTTTTGTGATAACTTTCTTATCTATACGAGTTATTATAAATCCTTCTTCAATGCCGCTGGCGGCAAGTCGACTATTTCGATCAAGCTTTTTAACCTGCACACCCTGATCCAAATTAAGCTTTTGCAATAAATCCCTGCCGGCAGCTTGGAAAACAGCGCCATAGAGCGATACTTCGTCGTCAGGTGCTTCTGCCATGAGTGTTTCATTACCGCGACTATCAGTGAGCGTTATCCGGTAAGTTTTGGTTTTTCTGTTACGCTTCACTTCAACATCTATCACATCTCCGGGTCGGTGCTCTCCAACCTCACCCAACAATTCAGACACAGAATTAACTTCTTTATCTTCAATAGAAATAATCACATCGCCCTCTTCTATACCGGCTTTTTTAGCTGCCCCACTTTCGGTAACGCCAGCAACAAAAACACCTTCAATTTTATCAAGGTCTTCCTCATCAGCCAATTGGGAGTTTATTTCCCTAATTTGCACACCGATGAAGGCACGTTGCACCCGCCCGAACTGAAGCAAATCATCTACCACTTTTTTAACAATATTAACAGGAATAGCAAAGGAATATCCTGCATAATATCCCGTTCCGGAGGCTATTGCAGCATTGATACCTACCAGCTCACCCTGAGTATTCACTAAAGCACCTCCGCTGTTTCCTTTATTAACGGCGGCATCGGTCTGTATAAAAGACTCTATGGCTGAGGCTGAACCTTCTCCTCCTCTGGTACCGAGGATGTTAATGTTTCGCGCTTTAGCACTAACAATACCAGCAGTTACCGTAGAGGTAAGATTGAACGGATTTCCAACAGCTAAGACCCATTCACCTACCTTCAGTTCATCTGAATCTCCATAAACCAGGTAAGGCAGGTCTTCGGCTTCAATTTTAATTACTGCCAGGTCTGTACTGGGATCTGTACCTACTACTTTCGCGTCAAACGATCTTTTATCATTCAGCGTAACATTAATATCATCAGCTCCTTGCACGACGTGATTGTTGGTTACGATATATCCATCCTTAGAGATAATAACACCTGATCCCGAAGCTCTCACTTCATGTGATCGTGGCTGACCCCGACGCTCAAAAAAATCATGAAAATTATAAAATCCACCTTCCTGCTCACTGCGGGTGTTAATGTGCACCACAGCATGGACGGACTCCTCGGAAGCCAGTGTAAAATCAGGCGCTTGCTGGGCTGCAGGCCCGTAAGAAGTCTGATGAACCATTTTGCCTTCTTTGGCATCTACGGTTACCTCTTTATGATTTTTTTCAGGGTTTTGTGGACCATATGAAACGGAAAAAGCAACTGCAAATGCTATCAATCCTCCTATCAAGGCAAACAAAATATTTTTCCTGTTTATATTCATAACACGAGTTTTTTTATTATAAATGATTTTTTCACGTTTTTGTTTATTCAATAATCGTTCCTTGTTATTCAAAAAACACCTGCAGTAAAGCGGGTGAAACCATCTGCGAAACGCTTTAGCTCAGTGGTCTGTTGTTTGGGTGCCTGTTAATTAATGTTAAGTAAATTTCTTGAAATAACATGGGTTGATTTTACTACCTTTGTATTTCAAAATGACATGTCTTTGCGATATAAATCACCATCGCAACCTGACAAATAGTCAGTATATGACTTATGGAGCAAATCAGTTTTTATAAATACCATGGCGCAGGCAATGACTTTATACTCATCAATGAGTTTGACAAGCAAATGCATTTGAAAACGGATGCGATACATTGGCTTTGCGATCGTCATTTTGGTGTTGGGGGTGACGGTTTAATTACGATTCTTCCTTCAGCTGAAGCCGATTTTGAGATGAAGTATTACAATGCCGACGGGCATTTGGGGTCAATGTGTGGTAACGGCGGAAGATGCGCCGCTTTGTTTGCTCTCCAACAAGGGTTGGCCGCTGAGGAAATGAGGTTTATTGCCTCGGACGGACAGCATAAGGCCCATGTGCTGAATCCCAGAAATAGCGGAGAAGTGTTGCTTCAGATGAAGGATGTGGAAACCATTGAATTTTATAACGATCATTATTTTATTGAAACCGGTTCGCCACATTATATTTCATTCAAGAAGAACCTGGATAACCTGGATTTGATTGCCGAAGCAAAACCCATCCGGTGGAACTACAGAAAAAACGGCACAAACGTTAATTTTATAGAAGAAAAAGATGGAGAATACTCTATTCGTACCTTTGAACGAGGTGTGGAAACCGAAACCCTGGCGTGCGGAACGGGAATAACAGCTGCCGCCATCGCCATTGCAGAAAAAAACCGATGGGGAAAAACTACAGTACCCCTTCAGGCTGCCAGAGGGAAGCTATACGTCTCGCTGGAAAAAAAGGGCAACATTTACACCAATATATGGCTGAAAGGCCCGGCAGAAAAAGTATTTGAAGGTATCACAAAAATCCGAATCTAATGTTTACAAAGGGAAAGGAGATATCATTACGCGCTATTGAGCCTGAGGACATAGATACACTCTACCGGTGGGAAAATGACCTCACGTTGTGGCATGTCAGTGAAACCTTAATTCCATTTTCAAAATTCATCCTGAAGGAATATATCCAGGAAGCTACCCGGGATATATTTGACGCCAAACAGCTACGACTGATTATTGCTAAAAACGAAGACGGAGCTTCTGTAGGAGCTATTGACTTATTTGACTATGACCCCCTTCACCGCCGTGCCGGCGTAGGATTGCTGATACAAGAAGACAATCGCCACAGAGGCTATGCTGCTGAAGCATTAGAGCTTATAAAACATTATGCTTTTAATACCCTGATGCTTCACCAACTCTACTGCCACATCGGTGAAAGTAATCAAAGAAGCATTGATCTTTTTACTAAAGCCGGCTTTGAAATTACAGGCAAGAAAAAAGAATGGCTGAAATATACCGAAGGATGGGAAAACGTTTTATTCCTTCAATTGCTGAAATGAAATTCGTTAATTTTGCACAAATGAATTCAGTTTAATAAGTTCGTATGTTACTAAGTTTCTATGTTAATAGTATGAAAAGTAAATAATTTAATTCTGACAACACGATTTCAGTAACATACTGATATTCGTAATATTACGTCATTTTAAAAAATAATTGATACTTTTTATACCAAACTCACAAATGAATTAGAAAAACATGAATAACTTTTATCACTCCAAGTATGCAATAGGCACGACCCGGCCCAAAAAAGGGAAGTCAAGGACCTACAGGGTTATAAGCATACTTTTATTGCTTACTTTAATTGTAGCCGCAGGCGCCGGATATTATATCTATAACGCTTTGTTTTCTCCAAACACCTGGACACCCAAGGATGAACCCGCCAGCTTATACATCCATCCGGGCGCTGTGTTTGAAGACGTAAAACATGATCTTTACTCTAACGGATTGATTGTAAACCGTAAAACCTTTGAATGGCTTGCCAATCAAAAAAATTATACTGGGGCGGTAAAAAAAGGACACTACGAAATCAAGCAAGGCATGAGCAATAACAAATTGCTTAACATGCTGAAAGCCGGACTAGAAACACCCGTAAACATAGTGTTTCATAATGTAAGAACACTACCTGAATTAGCTGAACGGATATCTTCACAGCTCATTTTTGAAAAGAATGATTTAATGCAGCTTCTCAAAGATTCTGCTTATCTCGAAAGTCATGGTTTTGATACTCTCACTGTAAAAACCATGTTTATTCCCAACACATATGAGGTTTACTGGACTATCGAAACAAAAGCGTTTTTTGAAAGAATGTATGAGGAATACGAGCGTTTTTGGACTGAAGAACGCCGCAAAAAAGCGGAAGAAGCAGAACTTTCTCTGGTGGAAGTAAACACGCTGGCATCCATTGTTGAACGGGAAACCAACAAAAATGACGAAAAAGCCCGTATTGCAGGTGTATATATAAACCGGCTGAACAGAGGATGGCGTCTGCAGGCTGATCCAACACTTGTTTTTGCTTTGGGTGATTTTACCATTAAACGGGTACTCAATACACATAAAAATATTGATTCACCCTATAACACCTACCTGTACCGCGGACTGCCGCCAGGCCCAATCTGCATTCCTTCCATAGCATCTATCGACGCGGTATTAAATTATGAAGACCATGATTATATGTATTTTTCTGCCAAGCCGGACTTTTCAGGATATCATGTTTTTGCCAGAACAAATGCAGAACATCAGCAAAATGCAAGACAATATCAGCAAGCGCTTAATGAAAAAAAGGTGTATAAATAAAAATCCCCAACTTCTATGAAGAAAGCATTCAAAGCCTACGACATCAGAGGTGTTTACAATCAAGATTTTAACAAGGAAGATGTATATAAAATCGGATTTTTTCTCCCCAGTTTGCTCGACGCTGAAGAAGTGCTCGTAGGGCGCGATGTGAGAAGCAGTTCTGATGAGATTTTTATTGCCTTAACAAACGGCATCACCGATGCCGGCGCCCATGTAAAAGATGCAGGATTATGCACCACTCCAATGGTTTACTGGGCTACTGCCAAATACGATTTTCGGGCAAGCGTTCAAATAACAGCCTCGCACAACCCTAAAGAGTACAATGGGCTGAAAATCTCACGCGAAAAAGCCCTGCCGGTAGGATATGACTCAGGATTAAAAACTCTGCTTGATCAGGCACTCAACACCACTGTATCCAAAACCAAAACTAAAGGCGTTGTTCACTCTTTTGATTTCAGGAAAGACTACATCGCCTTTCAGAAAAAATATCAGAAAGACACTTCAGATCTGAATATAGTGGCGGACTGCTCTAATGGCATGGCAGGCATTATTCTCAAGCAAATTGCCGGGAAAAAGCTACAATACCTTAACTTCACGCCTGATGGCCGTTTTCCGAACCATGAGCCCAATCCGCTGGAAGAAGCCAATGCTGAAACTTTAAAAAGAGCCGTAAAACAATCAGGGGCCAATGCTGGTGCACTTTTCGACGGCGATGCTGACCGTGTCACTTTCGTGGATGATCGCGGCAGATTTGTCTCTCCCGATCTCATCATTGCTCTACTGGGCCACCATTTCCTGAAAAACAATGAAAAAGCCAGAGTTCTCCAGGATATCCGCACCTCAAAGGCTGTAGGAGAGTACCTCACCCCAATGGGCGCTAAGATGCATACCTGGCGCGTAGGCAGAGCTTATGCGGCCATTAAGCTACGGGAATTAGACGGCCTCTTCGGCGGTGAGCTTGCCGGACATTATTATTTTAAAGATTTCTATTATTCAGATTCAGCCATTTTAGCGCTTACCCTTGTTTCTAATATTTTGGCAGACTTTAAAAAGCAAGGTGTTACTTTCTCGGAACTTGTTGACCGCATCTCACCTTATGCGAATTCAGGAGAGATCAATTTTACGATTGAAGATAAACAAGAGGCGATGGAAGCGGTTAAAGATCATTTCCTTCATCAGCAAAAGCCAGTGCAGTTTTTTGATTTTGACGGTTACCGGCTGGAGTATCAGGATTGGTGGTTCAACATCAGGCCCAGCAATACAGAGCCGTATCTCCGTTTTCTGGCAGAAGCCAAATCAGAGGAGCTGCTGGAATCAAAAGTTTCAGAGATAAAATCTATCCTAAAGCCCTTTATGGCAGAATAACAACAGCACTCTTGATTCCGTAAACCTTTTCGAAAAACCGGAAAGGAAGGCTTTAGCGCAAAGGCTAATCCGAAATTGTTCTCTACCTTTGCCGCCACAATGCAGTCAACACATACCAAACTGGGCACAGACAGCATAAACCGGCTGTTATTCAAGCTATCTACGCCGGCTATGATGGCTATGTTTGCCACAGCGATCTACAACATCATCGATACGATTTTTATTGGCCGTGGGATAGGCTCAATGGGAATTGCAGCCGTGGCGATTGTCTTACCTATAGTTGGTATTATCAACTCATTTGCTCATATGGTTGGGATCGGCTCCGCCTCCCTCCTCTCCCGCTCTTTAGGCGCCAAAAGATACGAACGGGTACATGCTATTGTGGGCAATTCGTTTGTGATGATTATTCTGATTAGCCTGTTCTTTGCGATTACAGGGTTAATCTTTAACGAGGAAGTGCTGCGCCTTTTTGGCGCGACAGACATAATTGTCCCCGTAGCAAAACCTTACAGTCAGTTGATTTTTATTTCCATGCTGTGGTTTCCTTTCTGCGTCTCGAGCAATAACCTGTTACGGGCTGAAGGGAATGCGCGCGAGGCCATGTATGCCATGTTGCTAGGCATGATTGTGAATACAGTTTTGGACTATATCTTTATCTTTCCCCTGGATATGGGCATGCAGGGAGCTGCACTGGCTACCTTGCTGGGTAAACTGGCGAACCTGCTGTACATTGTATACTATTTTAACTCCAAGAAAACCATTATCCGCGTAAAGCTTCCGGAGCTGCGACTGCGCAAGTCTATTGTGAAAGAGGTTGTAGGCGTTGGTCTTTCCGGTCTTGGCATGCGCTCCTCAGGGAGCATTGCCGTGATTGTACTGAACCATAAATTAGGCGCTTTGGGAGGAGAAATTGCTATTGCTTCATTCGCCATCATTTACCGTGTTACGCTTTTTATTGCCATGCCACTGTTTGGCATAAACCAGGGAATGCAGCCTATAATAGGATACAATTTCGGGGCAGAGCAATTCCGGCGCGTCATCAAAACTATCATAAGAGGCATGGGCTATTCTGTCATCTTCGGGATGCTAATTGTTGCCTTTGCGGTAATTTTTCCTGAGATGATTTTTTCTGTTTTCACCAATGACAAAGAGCTGATCGATTATGGCTCCGGCGCTTTTAGTATTGTTGTTTCCATGATGTGGGTCATGGGGATTTA
>CAYXJS010000107.1:0-2633 GCA_964465045.1 uncultured Bacteroidales bacterium
GAAGAAGCCTGGATAATCTGATCGGCCGGTCCTTTATCCAGATACTCTACTTTGCCTTTGTTCAGATTTGTAACAGCAGCGATGAAAGGAATGGATAAATCCTGAATCATATCCACAGAAAGGTCTTCTTCAAGTAATTCTTCCAGCCCTTCGAGGCTGACGAGCCCGGTTTTAGGGATATTAAAGCGGGTATAGGTAAAAAAGCCTTTTTCTTTTAATAACGTGAGAATCTCTTGCGGGTTTTTCTTATCGGCCAAAAATGCTCCTACAATGGAGCCGGCGCTTGTGCCTGCGATAATGTCAGGATAAATGCTTTTTTCATGCAGCGCCTGCAAAACACCGAGGTGTGCAAACCCTCTTGCACCTCCACCGCCCAGGGCGATACCTAATTTATATTTTGTCATAGTTTTATTTTGTTAAAGTATATTTTCTAAAAATGCCTGCGTCAATCCATCCCCGGTTTTTATCCTCACCTTCCACTACTTCCGAGCCTATAAAATTTTCACGTGTCTCGCTGGTATCATTGTCGCAGTATGCAAGAGCGAAGCCTATTTTTTTGCCTTCTGAAAGTGTTACCGGGGTATTTGAGGTGTTTTCACGGAAGGTGCTGTCAAACAGTTTGATGCTTACTTCCCATGTGCTGATATCGCCGCTGCGGCGATGTTTAGAATCAATATGGCTGTCCAGATAGATTGCAGTACTGTCTACACCCATATCGGTTACCCGTTGGTCCAGCGAAATATGATAAGCAAAAGCCTGGTGGTTGTATTGGTGATTCCCTCCCGAAGCATCTTCGTCGATAAAAATTTCCAGGCAGTCGTCGTCCCAATAACGGTCGAGGCCATCCGGATGAATATCAACCAGGGTGTCATCTTTGATTTCGGCCAGCACATACATATAATTGTTATCCCAGGCCAGCTTATACTTTCCTTCAAAATCTTCTGCTGTGTAGGGTTCTCCCACCCAGTTCTGATCAAGGGGTTGCCATTCTTGCTGTTCCCAGACCGGCTCTGTTGCTCTGGCATCAATAACGGGCGATTGCTCTGCATACAGGATGGCTTTAAGATGTTGTTTTTGCGATGTTTTTTCGCTTTTCCTGGAAACAGTATTGCAAGCTGATAAAAGTGATAAGAAGATTAAAAGGATCGGAATCAATGCTTTCATGGGTGTCGTGGTTTTAATATGCAATAAAAATAAGATTGTTTTCATATAAATGTTAATTTGATAGTTTTTGATTATTGGTTGTGCGTTTAAAAATGGCACATCCTGCTGCGGGCAGTTCCACTTTCAATGCGGTGATTTCACCCTGTAATTCGGCGTTGTATTCAACATCAGGTGTTTTTTCGTAGCTTCTGTAAAGGCACTCAAAGGTATCTCCGGGCTCATGCAGGTTGGTGTCTATTTGAATGCTTGCTTGTGCGGCTTGCGCTGTATGAGTATTAATAGCCAGAATAACCTCATATCCTTCATGGAAGCGCGACCATGCAAGCACGCCCACGTAACGGGCTTCATTTTCGGGTTGGGGATAGTAAAAGTTCTGCCCGTCATAAGAGATTTGGCGGTAAAACTGCGTCCCGGTTTGCAAAGCGAGTTCCCGGGCTCTTATGACAAGCATCTGGCTGATTTCGCTGTGAAGCGAGTTCTCTTCTCTGAAAAAGTGCTTCCCGGTGCTTCTGAATGCACCAAAAGAACCTCCAAACATGTTCTCCCGGATATGTCTGTCATGAGGGCCGTTACCGTCAAAACCCTGTTCAGTGCCATAATACAGGCATGGAATTCCCGATGTGAATACATTGGTAAAAATGGCCGGAAGAACCAGCGGAGCAGTGTCATGATCGGCACAAAAGCGTACTTTACGTTCTTCACCCTGCGAGACCATATCATGGTCATCAAACATGGTAACCACATTGTTTCTGAACCATAAACGGTTTTCTTTCGCCTGGCCAGGATCGTTTTCAAACAAATCAAAGTAATGCTTCAGATCGGAATATCCCTTTACTCCGTTTTCAAGTGTTTCGGGGATGTTGTTAATACCCAGCGCTGCGTTTAAGCCTGTATATTCTATGGTATCCATGGCTAAATCCTTGCCTCCTGTGATTTCACCAATAATGTAGAAGTTTTCTTTTCCGATTCTTCGGGTAAATTCATGTATTTTATCGGTAAAAAATTTCACAGCTCCCGGCCACATGTGTTTCACTGTGTCCAGTCTGAAACCGTCCAGGTCAGCGTAAGCAATCCAGTATTTATAGGCTTCTGTGATGACCTTCAGTGTATCGGAGGGGTAAAACTTATTGCCCTTCTTTTTACCCAGGTAGTGATTTTTTAAATTATAGAAGTCTCCTTCAATATACTCCGGATAGTTATCCCAGTTTACAATTTGTCCGCGACGTGTGTAAGTACTGGGTCTTTGCAACTCTTTGGGCCAAACAGAGCCGTCTGGCCAGTGCTTGCTGTGTGAGCCAGCCTTTGAGGCTGAGATTGTGGGGCGGCCTTCTTTATCGCGAAACCCTTTGATACGGTATGGGAAGATCTTTCGCCATTTGGGCGCTTTTTTCCGGTAGGCAAATACGTTGCCTGAATGGTTTACAATAATATCAAGAATCACGTATAATCCCATCTCATGGGCTTTTGCT
>CAYXJS010000107.1:2733-9662 GCA_964465045.1 uncultured Bacteroidales bacterium
GGTATTTCCTTCATTGTCTTTATATAGCTTTTCCTTGCCGTCTGAGAAACGGTCTAACATCAGAAAATAGAGTACCTGCTTTTCCCACAGGTCAGGGGAGGGGTGAAACGTTTTATTTTCAGTCAGTTTGTTAAGATTGATTTCAGCTATGGATTTCATAGATTGTTTTTTCCAAATTTAGAAAAATAATCTGCAAAATCCGTTATTTAAGCACTGAAAGAAATTAATAAACCGGTGTTATGCTATAGCCTTTATCTTTTAACAACCTGATTATCCCGTTTTCACCACCTAAATGTGCTGCTCCAACGGCGTAAAATGCAGATTTATGCTTACTTATGTCAGTTATTTCTTCTATCCAGTTATGATTGCGTTCAGAAAGCAGTTTCGATTCCATTTCCGCATAATCATCGCTCATGTATTCATTTGCCAGCGATTGTATTTCGAGCAGATTTTCGTTCAGATAATAAGACAGCATTTCCTCGAAAAGATTTTTCATGTTTTGAAATTCAGAAACGCTCTCTATGAGCATATTTTTCCTTAATGAGAGAGGTAAGCTTTCGATTGCGGCCATTTGTTCTTCAGCGGTTTCTAATCCTCCAATTTCCATTTCGCGGTTTTCGGCTTCCTGAACCAGCAAAAACTCCCAGGATGCCGGCTGACAATCGAGGTAATGGCGGTAAGTCATGGAAGTGAGGAAAAATGGCTTAATGCTTTTTAATCGCTCGAAGGGCATTTTCAGACTGTCTTTAAAAAACCTTGATACCGTTTGCAACTCGTTTTCGCTAAGGTAATCTGATGCTGTTGTACCATCGGTATACATCATTTTCGCTTGTATTTCCTTTAAGACATTACGGTCGCTCAGGTCGATCTCAAGCAAGAGTTGATCACTTTTATCCAAAGCTTTGGTAACCTTTTCGCTAAGGTTCAAATCCTCCGGACAGAGCAGATGTATGGTTCCAAAAAGATACGAGGGTTGCTCAAGGCCATTGCCATTGATTTCATACAGCAAGGTGCCTTCATTGGTTTCCTGTGCTTCGGCAGGAAAAAGACTCATTAAAAAAGAAATGAGGGCGATAGCGATTTTTAACAGAAATTGTCTCATGGCTTATATATTTAGTGATTTATAAAATAAGTGTCTTTTTGAATCGAAATATTACATTTTGGTGTAAAAAATGATGTGTTTTTTATTTTAATCCTGTTTTAAGACAGATAAAATACAGTATAATAAGTTCTTAACCGGCGGGAAGTTGTCGCGTGAATCCTTCCTCCAGTGAAATAAAGGTTTCCGTGGCTATGATTTCGGGAATCACCTGTATTTTTTCTACAATCACGTCCTTCAGGCCTTCATTGTCCCGGGTGTAAATCTTGGCCAGCAAAGAATATTTTCCGGATATGTGATGACACTCCACAATCTCAGGTATTTGCTTGATTTTTTCAAACACTTCATTATGGGTTCTAGTGCTGACCAAATTTACCTGCATCCCGATAAATGCGCAGGTATGATAATCCAGTTTTTTAGGGTTGACAGTGTATTGAGAGCCGGTTATTACGCCTGAAGCTATCAGACGTCTGACGCGCTGATGAATGGCTGCCCCTGATACCCGGCATTGCTTGGCAACCTCCACAAAAGGGGCTCGCGCATTTTTCATCAATATATTTAGGATTTTCCGGTCGAGTCCGTCAGTTAACATTTTTAATTTTTTGGTTTTTCCTGCATGGTTTAGGTTACAAATTTAGTAAAAAAGCTGCTTTTTACTTTAAAAATATAAGTATACGCAAACAAAACATAGAGATTTGCTAAATTTATCCAAAAATTAACAACATCAAAAAAAAAAATCATAAAACATGGAAAAGAAATTTAATCCTGCCACGAGGTTGGAAAAATCGGCACACTTATCTGAAAACATGATGGTTAATCCTCCAATTACGGATTCAGCTACTTATGCTTTTGAAAGTGGAGAAGATATGACAGATTGTTTTCACGGGGAAAAAGAGGCTTTTCTCTACAGCCGTCATTGGAATCCTACGAATATGGAACTGTCTAAAGCCCTTGCTGCTATGGAAGGCACAGAAATGGCCTGGGTTACAGGCTCTGGTATGGCTGCTATTACGGCTACGCTACTGCAGCTTTGCAAAACCGGAGACCATATTGTTTCGAGCATGACAACGTATGGCGGTACGTTTGCTTTTATGAAAAACTGGTTGCCCCGATACGGTATTGAAGTAGATTTTGTGGATATTACTGACCTTGATGCGGTTGAGAAGGCGATAAAGCCGAATACAAAAGTGGTTTATACTGAAACCATGACCAATCCTTTACTGCAAATATCGGACGTGCCGGCTCTGAAAAAGATATCAGAAAAACATGATGCCAAATTGGTTATAGACAACACGTTTACGCCATTGATTTTTTCTCCCTACCAGTTAGGAGCTGATGTAGTAGTTTATTCCATGACCAAATTTGTAAATGGTAAGAATGACGCTACTGCAGGAGCTATCTGTGCTTCAGCGGATTTTATTAACTCACTTATCGATGTAACTACAGGCACGGCTATGCTTTTGGGTCCAGTGCTTGAGCCTTTAAGGGCTTCGAGTATTCATAAAAACCTGTTTACGTTGCCTGTGCGGATGAAGAAACACAGCGAAAATGCCATGTATCTTGCCAAAAAGTTTAAAGAAGCCGGACTGAAAGTGAATTACACAGGACTGCCCGGTAACCGCGGTCATGAAGAGATGAAACGGCTGATGAACGAAGAGTTTGGGTTTGGAGGCATGATATCCATTGACCTTAGAACAACAGAAAAGGCGAGTAAATTTATGAGTTGCATGCAGGAAGAAGGTGTGGGGTATCTGGCTGTGAGTTTAGGTTATTTCCGTACCTTGTTTAGTAATAGTGGTACTTCCACTTCCTCAGAAGTCCCTGTGCATATTCAAAAGAAAATGGGCCTTTCTGAAGGGTTGGTGCGCTATTCGGTAGGTTTGGATTTTGACATTGAAGCCACCTATCAGAAAATTGAAAAGTGCATGAAAAAGCTGAATCTCATGTAAGCTTTATCCGGAAGGGAAAGAGAATAAAAAGCCGGCGAAATCATTTCGCCGGCTTTTTATTATGTTAATGATTGATTATCAATTTTTGAGCTTTCTTACCACTGCTTGTTTTCAGTATTACCACGTAATGCCCTGAAGGCATGTTGTTAATGTTGGTTGCAAGGTGGTGCTTGCCTTTAGTGAAATTCTGATTTGCGATATGTTTTACTTCCCTGCCAAACATGTCATAAATAGCAATCGTACCTTCGGCTTTATTGCTGAAAGCGGCTTTAATATGTAAGATATCGTTAGCCGGATTGGGATAAATCTCAAACGAACTCTTTACTTCAGCAAGGTTGTCTATATTCACACCTGAAACAGGGCCATATTCCATCATCAAACACCAGTTTTGTAATGTTCCTTCATCCATGCTGCCATTGTCTTCCACCTGAAGCACCCAGGTACCTTCCAGGTCCTGTTCATCATATACTGAAAGAGGTTGCTGTGGTTGATAGGAGCCTTCGAACGGAGCGCTTGCATCCATGATGCTTTGTTCTGCTTCATCATCAAAAATCGTATTATTATAATTATCACCACCAGAGCCATTGGAAATGCTTAATGCTGTCGTGGTTTCGTCAGGTCCCTGCAGTGATATTATAAGATCACCAACGTAGTTATGCTCGATATCAACCATGACATCCACGTCCAGAATTTCACCTTCATCATCAATAAAAATGGTATCATAGGCAGTAGCATTATCTTCAATTGCAACCGGCACGGTTTCAGAACAGTAATCATCGTAATATATTTCGTCTACCAAATACGAGAATGTGCTTTCCGGAGCATCTGTACCCGGTGGGTTTACACCTTTTCCGCCTGAGGGTAATGTAGCTACAAAGTCTCCCTCATCTCCCTGCAGGGCAAAATAATAATCAATGTTAGTGCCTAAAGGATGCCCGGGAATCAGGAAATGCAATGTATCTCCATTTGCATCATAAGCTCCGGTGGATGTGTATTCTCCTCCATCGGCTTTGTAATACAAAAGAGGTGCATTTTCATCTTCGTCCATATTTTCCAAATCCTCAACAACTAAAGTAGTATGTCTGCCTGATGTATTCGGGCCTGAAAGGATCGGGTCATGCTGCATATCCACAAAATAATCCAGGCCAAAGGTCGTAATCCCTGCGAGCGAAGCCCGTGCAAGCATTTCAAAGTATGGCATGTTTAGAATATCAATATCGTCTGTTGTGGTATGGTAGTAATTGTTGAAATCGTCCATGTCTTCAATCAGCAGTAAAGCCGGATATCCTTCATCCCAGAAACTGGAATGATCGCTGGCTGTAGTAGAAACAAAGTTATGCTGAATTTCAGGTGTGTAGAGGTTGAAAATATCCACAAAGTCATTTGTGAATTCAGTTGATAAAGTGTTTGTAGAGATGGAAACCATATAGTCGTCATTTGAATCCCAGGCTATCATATCCAGATTGATCACACCAAGGATATCATCGCCATTGTCAGCGGCATCTTCTGCATAATGATTGCTGCCAATAAGTCCCAGCTCTTCTTCATCCCATAAGGCAAAAATGATCGTATATTTTGTGTCGATATCGGCTAGTATTCTGGCGGCTTCAAGCACACCTACTGTTCCGCTGGCGTTGTCGTCAGCGCCGGGGGCAAGCGATCCCGAAGGCATATTGTCATAATGTCCACAAATCATGAATTGCTGATCGGGATATTCTGTGCCGGTTTTTTGGGCAAGTACATTCACCCCGCTGCTGCCAAATTCATGATACCACGGTTCATAACCGAACTCTTCAAAACGTTCAAAAATCCACTCTCCCGCTTTTTCGTTGCCTTCGGTGTAAGCATGACGAGTGGCTATAGTGTATTCTTCGCCACCGATAATTGTGGGTGTATTTCCGGTTAATGGATTTTCAAGCTCCATTAAACTCTCTTCGGTAATTTCATTGACTAACGAATCCACCATCGGACTAAAGGCAACTTGGCCGGAGGTTTTGGCGGATATGCTGATAATCAACAATGTAACTAAAAAAGTAAATAAGTTTTTCATAGTCTGTTTGCTTTCATATTTTTATTAGGACAATTCTTTTAATGGATCGGTTTAATATAGCCATCTTTTTAATTGTGGGGTAAAATTAGCAAAGATGATGGAACTGACCGGAAAAATCTTAAATTCGCTAAGTCTATCAAAATATTGAATGGATGAATCAGTACTTCAAACGCTCCCTGAAATTCATAGCGTACTTTGCAATTGCTTTATTTTGCAGCGAAGATGTTACAGCTCAGCGTCAAAGGATTGCTTATTATCCGCTTTCGGCCAACCAACCGGATACATCTGCAAGCCCTCACGTGGTAATATCAGACAATAATCACCTGAGAGCTGAAACAATGAAGGATTATGACAACTTGATATCCAGCGTTGTTCCGGAATATGAACTGGTAAATCTCAACAGTTTTAAGTATTATCGGGTTGCTGAATTACCGCATCACCCGGTTTATTATCAGGAAAATATCCCTTCTGATACCGGTTTTGATTATTCTGGTAAAACTGATACCATCTTAGGGTATCCATGCCGGCATGCCAGGATGATGATATTTTCCAATACGGTTGAGTTTTGGGTTGCTGATGAGCTGCCTTTCAAGGCAACGCCTTACCCTTCTGTAGGCATAGCTGATGGTAGTGTATTAAAAGTGCTGATAAACGGCTCCGGAGGATACGAAGCATTCAAAGTGGAGCATGAAAAAGGCGGTGTTTTTTTCCCGGAGCTATTAGGAAAAGAGCTTTCGCAGAAGGATTATCAAAATCGGCTCAGGGATAATCATGTGCAGAAGATTGATATCTTTTCTGATGTTAGGCTTAGTTTTGGCAATCCCATTCATAATCCGGTTAATACTGATGCCGACAGTGTTTTTCATTACTCAAAAGGGACGGTAGCCCTTAAAAAAGTTGCACTACCGGCTTTATATAATCATACGGTTTTCTTAAAATTATCTGAAAATTCTGCGGGAGATGCGTATGATCGTACCGGCTCAGTTTTTTTAATCCGTCCAACCCACAAAAAGTCATTTCTTGATGCTTTGCGCGATAGCCTTCAGGTTTTGCCGGTTACGGAAGACAATAACGGACGGAAATATCGTGGGTTTACCAAAACAGCCCAGTATGAGCCACCGGTAGAACTGTTACGCTTTTTCACGCCTTTTGGCGTAGGATATTTTAATGAAAAGCGTCAGGTTTCTGGTTTGCAGTGGCAGGATAGCGCATATTATGAGCAGGATGTTTCTTCGGCTATCATTCCCTTTTCAGGGGATGAGGTCTGGATTGGGGTTTACATCGCCAATTATGATAAAGGTGGCCACCGGGTTTCGATTTCGCTGGATGCGCATCCCAGCAGCCAGTCAAAAAGGGCTCAACCTGATACGCTTTGGGCGCTCCCATTGTTTCAGACGCTGAATATCATGGAAATGTCAGGGCAGGAATATTCCCGCTTTTTTGATAATGATACACTTTGCGTGGATTTTGAAATACCTGAGAACATTGAGGGTTTGCAGTTGCGGTATATCTCTTCAGGTCATGGCGGATGGGCCGAAGGGGATGAGTTTACACCTAAAGTCAATACCATCTTAATCGATGATGAGGAAGTTTATAGCTATACTCCCTGGCGGGAAGATTGCAGCGTTTACAGGACTTTGAATCCAGCCTCAGGTAATTTCTGGAATGGCATTTCCTCTTCAGACCTCAGCCGTTCAGGATGGTGTCCGGGAGCAGCCACCAATCCGGAATACACCAACTTACGCAGCCTGGAACCCGGAAAGCACACCATAAAAGTGATTATTCCACAAGGTAAACCTGAAGGAAACAGCTTCAGCTCATGGAATGTATC
>CAYXJS010000108.1:0-6508 GCA_964465045.1 uncultured Bacteroidales bacterium
GCATTGTGGGTGCTGATTATTATTTCAATTGTATGGTCATATAAAATTGCCAAACAGACTGGCAGAGAGCCTGGATTATGGATTTTTCTTGGCTTTATAACTGGACCAATCGCCCTTTTGATTATTAGTCTTAAAGATTATAATATAGAAAATCCAGAATTAGAAACGGCAATCAAAATAACGAGAAAAGAATTTAAAGATGAGTTAAATAAAGAGAAAAGGAACAACCCGGATACAGAGATCAAAGACAAATTGGAAGAGAAATATAATCAACGACTTAATGAAAGAGCAGTTGATATTATAACAAAAGATAAGGTTGGGACGCTGCAGAACCTGGTTGATAATGGTGTAATCGACAAGAATACAGATATTAAAGAAAAAGAAAGACTAATAAAATTTATAGAACAAAATAAATTTAAAGACACAGAAGTCGAAAACTGGAGTCTGGAATGGGTTGATGATGAGAGTGTTTGTCCGGCCTGTGGTACTCCACTTGACAAAAGTTCAAATAACTGTTTGAATTGTGGGTTGAGAATAAAATAACAGCCCAGAGCATGCTGGAACCCCTTTAGCTATCGGGTGGCTTTCCTGTATGATTTAAGTGGATTTTCCTGATTCCTGTATGGCTTCTTATTCTTAACCTGGACACCTTTTTTTATTTCTTCTTTTTTGTTAGGAGTGTGGTAAATCTTTTTTTAACTTAGTAGCTGTTAATGATAGAAGAATGAACCCATACCAAGCAAAGAACAGACTTACGTTTTATTCAGGTGAGGTTGGACATGCAAGCAGTAAAACCACTGAGATTTACAGGAAAGTAAGTCGCAAAAGCATAAAAAAGATGCGTAAGCTTTTGGATGATATGGAAATATAAATTTGGCATATGAAACAAAAAAGAAAAAGCGGACAAAAAATTATTGACTTGTCCGTACACTAACAAAATATGGAATGATTAACAGACAATTTGTCCGTTAATAAACTAGTTATGCCCCATGTTAGAAAGAAGAAATCCTGCTATACAATAAAAATTACTATCTTTGAAATATGACTAAACAACAGGAAATCATATCGAAACTGAATGAAATGAAGCCCTGGCTTCAGCGGGAATATTCCGTCAGGGAAATTGGTTTGTTTGGTTCGTTTGCAGACAACACCCAGACAGACGAAAGTGATATTGATATCCTCGTTGAACTGGAAAAGCCCATTGGCTGGAAATTTTTTTCGCTTGAACTTTATCTGGAGAAAATATTTAACCGGAAAATTGACCTGGTAACCAAAAAAGCCTTGAAGGAACAAATCCGCGAGGGTATTTTGAATAACGTAACATACGTGTAGTTTGAAAAAGAAAGACAGAACATACACAATGTATCTTCAGGACATGCTAACTGGCATGGAGCGGATTAGCCAATACATTGAAGGCTTTGGTTTCAAGCAATTCAAGCAAGACTATAAAACTGTTGACGCTGTTATCCGAAATTTTGAAATCATCGGTGAAGCAGCGAAAAATCTACCCGAAGAAATCAAATCAAAATATCCTGAAGTCCCCTGGATTGAAATGTATTTACTGAGAAACAAGATATCTCACGAATACTTTGGTGTTGATTATGAAATTATCTGGGATGTAGCGGCCAATTACCTGCCAGAAAATAAAAAGCAGATAGAAGTAATTTTAAAGGAAGCAGGATGAAAACACAGGGGCATATCAGCAAATATATATCAGCTGCGCGAGTTTAACGCGACAGAGAAGCGCAGCCGCTACATATTTGCGGACCGTTGGCGTGCATCGAAAAAATGAAGAACGTACTTAAAATAACCTTCTGTATTCTCTTAATGAGCTGTTCCAATGAAGTTGATCCAGAGTATTACCTCAATCCATTGGAGATAAACTTGACAGGCGACTACCAAGTGTTACATAAAAGTAGTAGTCCAGCTATAGGGGACTTCCTTGTGGATATAGAATTGAAATTAGGACCTGTTGATTATGAAAATGTTGTGAGGCAAATAAAGAATCACGAAACTTATTCAGAACTTGACTCTCTCGACCATTATCCATTCGGACAAGAAAACAACCCTTGGAATGAAAAAAGAGATTATGCCTGCTTTCGAAACGGAACATTCTATCGACACTTATATGTGCCAGACTGTGTTCGCGGTGTCCGGGAAACATATACTCTTTATTTAAGACCAGACTCATTACTGTTCTTTCAATATGGGGAAGAATAAAAAACAGAAACAACGACACGCCAACAGCACTTAAAGCTAATTCGAGCATTCGTCTTCGGTAGACAGTGACGCGGTGGACAATGAAGGTTTTGTTACTTTAGACCTTTACGGAGAAACGCACTAGCTTTAGCTGCGAAACGCCGCACCCACAATAAAGCAGAGTTTAAGCGTTATAACCCTCGGGTAATTTGCCATTGAATAAGTTGATAAAATAAACTTATTTATACACGTTAATTTATTATGGATTCTTTAACACAATTAGTTTTTGGTGCTTCTATAGGAGAAGCAGTACTTGGGAAAAAACTGGGAAATAAGGCTGTGATTTGGGGAGCTGCCGCAGGGTCTTTGTCCGATATGGATGTAATACCCGGAATGTTTATGGATACGCCGGACCGATTGCTTTTTCACCGGGGCTTTTCCCATTCAATTGTTTTTGTAGTTCTGGCAACTTTGTTTTTTTTCTGGCTTTTTTCAAAAATCTACAAGCAGAAACCAGTTTCCCGAAAGGAGTGGCTGTATTATTTTGGATTGATATTCGCCGGCAGTATTTTGCTTGATGCTCTTACCACTTACGGAACCCAACTGCTCTGGCCATTGAAGTACCGCTTTGAGTTCAATACGATTTTCGTGGTTGACCCTCTTTTTACACTTCCATTACTTATCACACTCATTTGGTTGATGTTCAAACGAAAAGACTCTTCCGCGAGGAAACGCCTTAGCAATGCGGGGCTGATTATTGCCGGCAGCTACCTGTTGCTAACAATGGTCAACAAACAGGTAATCAATTCCGCATTCAGAAATGCACTCGATAATCAGGGGATTACCTACACGAGAATGCTTACAAATCCTACTCCTCTTAACCAGGTACTTTGGACTGCTGTGGTGGAAACGGATACAGCTTACCTAACCGGCTACTATTCTCATTTAGATAAAGACAAAAAGGTCAATTTTACCTCACTGCCAAAAAATCATCATTTGCTTGATGACATTGTCCATGATACGGGCGTTCAAAAAATACTGCGGTTTACAAAAGGATTTTATACCGTGGAACCAGATAGTGCAGGGTTTGTGGTGAATGACCTGCGATTCGGAAAAGTCACCAACTGGAAAACAGGAGAGGGCGATTTTGTGTTCCAATACAATATCGATTTGACTACAGAGCCGGTAACCATTACGCAGGCTGAACAGAGTTTTGAAGGCGGGACTGAAGTATTGGTTCAGCTCTGGCAAAGGATGCTAGGAAAAAAAGATTTCTAACCAAAAGTTCCGGGCATCACTCCTCATTTGAACGAATTGTTTGCCCTGAAAAATACGATTCAACGAACAAAAAAATCGGCGATTCACGGAATGGGCTTACTCCGTAAATCCACATGTTGAATCAGAGCAGGAAACATAAATACACAGGCTGATAAAAGCCAATCATATTGCAAGGTAGTGCATTTAAGTAAAGACAATGATATATTTGAGAATGGTTCAAATTAATAAACAACGGCGTATCCCTTACGAATCCCATTGAAAATAAACATGTATTTTTACGATTAATAATAAAAATTCAGATACCGCAAAGAGCAATGTGCACCGTAACATACATACCGCCCACGCAGGAAAATTCTTTCGTGCTTACTTCAAACCGCGACGAGAAGGAATTCAGACCCACCCAGCCACCTGACTTCTATTTGTATGGCGATTGCAAATTGGTGTTTCCTAAGGATGAAAGAGCGGGAGGCTCATGGATTGCAGTAAGCGATAAGGGAAAGATAGCTTGCCTGCTCAATGGTGCATTTATCGCACATCAAAAACAGGAACACCACACCAAAAGCAGGGGTACTGTTTTACTGGATTTTACACGTTCACCACTTGCAGCTCAAGCCTATTTTTCGCAGGCGGATCTGCATAATGTAGAGCCTTTTACTATTGTCGCCCTGAAACAAAATAGCGGCACAATGCAAGACTTTGCAGAATTTATTTGGGATGGAAACGATAAACATTTCCGGCAATTAGACATACGCAGCCCTCATATTTGGTCTTCGGTTACCCTGTACAATGAGGAACAACGAAAAGCCAAAAGAAAATGGTTTGAACGGTTTTATAAAGAACACAAAAATGCCATCACCAAAGAAAAAATTGTTGATTTTCATTCGGGCAATCAGGCCAACAACCATTCAGAAAGCATAACCACACATCGGGATGGTGATTTAAAAACGGTTAGTATTTCTCAGGTTTCAATTTCAAACAATAAGGTGCAAATGAACTATTACGATTTGCTGACCAATTCGGTTAAAGAAATTGAATTATAAAAACCGAAAATAAACATACAGGCTTTGCAACTCATGGTAATCTGATTTTTCACTGCTTTAACCAAACTCCCGGATAATATCTTTTGTATCTTTCCCGGAAATTTTAGAGGCATGAAAAACATTCGTATTTATATCATGTTGGGTATTGCGGTGATGCTGCAGGCGTCATACAGCCAAAATCAACAAACTATGGAAACACCTGAAGCACAAAAGAAACCTAAAGAACTGACCATCCACGGTGATACGCGTGTGGATAATTATTACTGGCTCAACGAGCGCGAAAATCCGGAAGTGATTGAATATCTCAAAGCCGAAAATGCCTACACCAAAGCACAGCTTAAAGATACCGAAGACCTTCAGGATTCGCTGTTTAAGGAAATCACCGGGCGCATCAAGCCTTCCGATGAGTCTGTGCCTTATTATCTGAATGGCTACTGGTATATGCAGCGCTATGACGAAGGCAAAGAACATCCTGTTTGGGTTCGGAAAAAACAAAAACAAAGTGCTGAAGAAGAAATCCTGCTCAATGGCAACAAAATGGCCGAAGGACTTGCCTATTTCGACATCGGCAGTTTCGCGGTAAGCGAAAACAACAAACTGCTGGCCTACAGCACCGATACAGTAAGCCGCCGGAAATACACCATTTTCATTAAAGACCTTACTACCGGTGAGTTGCTTGAGGATGCCATCCCCAACACCACCGGAAACGTTGTTTGGGCTAACGACAACAAAACGCTGTTTTACACGGTTAAAGACGAGTCGCTGCGGCCATACCGCATCTACAAACACACCATCGGCAGCTCCGCAGAAGAGGATGAGCTGGTTTTTGAGGAAAAAGATGCAACGTTTACCTGCGATGTGCGGAAATCCAAATCACAGAATTACATTTTCATCGAATCAGAAAGCACCGTTAGCGATGAATGCCGCTATGCTAATGCCAATCGCCCGGAAGACGAATTCCGGATTATCCAGCCGCGGAAGCGCGGACTGGAATATTCGGTAGCGCATCACAAGGATCTTTTCTATATCCTGACGAACGATGATGCGCTGAACTTCAGGCTGATGAAAACGCCTGTGTCGGCTACTGAAAAGGAAAACTGGGAGGAAGTCATCTCACACCGCAAGGATGTGCTGATAGAAGACGCGGAAGTTTTTGATAGCTTTATCGCACTGGAGGAGCGAGTCAGCGGACTTTCGGAAATCCGGATCATAGAGCCGCAGAAAAACACGGATTACTACCTGGATTTTGATGAAGAAGCGTATACCGTTTACACCGCCTTTAACCCGGACTTCCATACGGAAAAGCTTCGCTTCAAATACACTTCGCTAACCACGCCACCTAAAACCCTTGAGTGGGATTTGGCCAAACAAAAAAAGAAAGTGCTAAAAGAAACGGAAGTGATGGGGGGTTATGAACCCGCTAATTATGAGTCGAAACGCTTCTTTGCAACTGCCGGCGATGACACTGAAATCCCGGTTTCGATGGTGGTAAGAAAAGATCGCGCGGAAAAACCCATGCCGGTTTTGCTATACGGATATGGCTCTTATGGTTATTCTCTTGACCCCTATTTCAGCTATGGACGCATCAGTCTGCTCGATCGTGGCTTTGCTTTTGCTGTTGCCCATATCCGCGGCGGACAGGAAATGGGCCGCCAGTGGTATGAAGACGGCAAGATGCTGAAGAAGAAAAATACGTTTACCGATTTTAACGACGTAGCTCAACACCTCATCAATGAGAACTATACTTCACCGGATCAGCTTTTCGCGATGGGCGGAAGCGCTGGCGGTCTTTTGATGGGCGCCGTGGTGAACAGCAAGCCTGAACTCTACAAGGGTGTGATTGCTTCCGTGCCTTTCGTGGATGTAGTCACTACGATGCTGGACGAATCTATCCCGCTCACTACGAGTGAATTCGATGAGTGGGGAAATCCGAAGAACAAAGAGTATTATAATTACATCCTCTCCTACTCTCCCTACGACAATGTGAAAAA
>CAYXJS010000108.1:6608-9577 GCA_964465045.1 uncultured Bacteroidales bacterium
TTCTGCTTTTCCAGCAGTTTACGCTTTCGCGTGATGTCGCCACCATAACACTTGGCAGTAACATCCTTACGCACAGCTTTCACCGTTTCGCGAGCAATAATCTTAGCTCCAATGGCTGCCTGGATAGCGATATCAAACTGCTGGCGTGGGATAAGCTCTTTAAGCTTACCGCACATCTTGCGACCCAAAGGATAGGCATTGTCGAAGTGCGTAAGTGTAGACAGCGCATCCACACTCTCGCCGTTAAGCAGGATATCCAGCTTAACCAGTTTTGCCTGGCGGTATCCCGAAACATAATAATCCAGTGAAGCATAGCCGCGGGATACGCTTTTCAGTTTATCATAAAAATCAAACACAATTTCTGACAAAGGCATATCAAACGTCAGCTCCACCCGCTGATCGGTAAGGTAAACCTGGTTGCGAAGTTCTCCCCGCTTTTCAATGCACAGGGTCATGATGTTTCCAACAAAATCGGCTTTCGAGAGGATCGTAGCATGGATAAATGGTTCTTCGATGTGATTGATTTTTGTGGCCTCAGGCAATCCGGAGGGATTATGAACCTCAACTTCTTCTCCGTCATTCGTATGAACCACATAAGACACATTAGGAACGGTTGTGATGACATCCATATCAAATTCCCGGTCGAGGCGTTCCTGTACAATTTCCATATGAAGCAGCCCCAGAAAACCGGCTCTAAACCCAAACCCAAGCGCAGCAGAAGATTCAGGTTGATAGGTTAAGGAAGCATCATTTAGCTGCAGTTTTTCAAGCGAGGCGCGCAAGTCTTCATATTCATCGTTATCCACGGGGTAAATCCCGGCAAACACCATAGGCTTAACCTCCTCAAATCCTGATACCGCTTTATCACAAGGCCGGGCATAATGGGTTATTGTATCACCCACCTTCACTTCGCGTGAATCCTTTATCCCGGATATGATATAGCCCACGTCTCCCGCTGAAAGGCTCTTACGTTCCAGCGGCTTGAGCTTAAGCACACCGATTTCATCCGCATCATAATCATTGCCGGCATTCACAAACTTTACATGCTCCCCTTTTTTGATGGTTCCGTTGAAAACCCTGAAGTAAGCAATAATGCCACGATAGGAATTGTAAACCGAATCAAAAATCAAAGCCTGCAATGGAGCCTTGGGATCTCCAACAGGCGGTGGTATCTTGTAGATGATATCATCCAGAATTTTATCCACACCGTATCCTGTTTTACCACTGGCTTCGATGATATCGTCGCGGTCGCATCCCAGCAAGTCCACAATCTGGTCTTTAACCTCTTCGGGCATGGCGTTGGGTAAATCCATCTTATTAAGCACCGGGATAACCTCTAAATTATGATCAATAGCAATATACAGGTTAGATATGGTTTGCGCCTGGATACCCTGTGTAGCGTCCACTACCAACAAGGCGCCCTCGCACGCAGCAATAGATCGCGAAACTTCATACGAAAAATCCACGTGCCCCGGTGTATCTATTAAATTCAGATTATACCATTCCTGGTCTTTTTTCAGATCCATCTGAATGGCTTTCGATTTTATCGTAATACCTCTTTCGCGTTCCAAATCCATATCATCCAGCATCTGCTCATGGTAATCGCGGTCTGAAACCGTATCAGTCATCATTAACATCCGGTCGGCCAACGTGCTTTTGCCATGATCTATATGGGCGATAATACAAAAATTGCGTGTGTTTTTCATGTAGTTCCTTCTATGTCTTTAGGTTGTACCTGTTAAGGCATCTTGCAAAAATAAGATTTAAAGTGATTCCATCATAAACTGTCCTTACGATTAACACAGATGAGTTGCGCTTTGGCGGTCCTCCACCTGAGCCGCCGATAAATACGGCGCTTTCTCAAGCATCTGCCGCACTTGCTGGCGGTAAGCTTTGAGCTTGTGAGGGAGATGGCTCTTGGTTTGTATCCATTCATGGAAAGCATTTTCATCCATTTGTTGATACTTTCCGATAGTGGCCCTGTCCAACCCCGTCTCCTGGCGGATTTGGCTCTTGTTCAGGCCTTGACTTGTTAGTTCTTGTACTTTGTACCACATCGTTATTCGTGTTTTTCGTTTTTGTTTCATCGACTTCGAGTATTTTGCCTTGGCTGGTTTTTTCCAAAGGTCTTACTCTTTTACTTTTGGCGATTTAACTTTGCCAAAAATTGACGATTTATAATTGCGATAAATTGACGATTGCAAGTTACTGCTTACATTTTTCCACTAAAATATCCGACTCCGCTGATAAAGTCATCCGTAAAGTGCCTGACAGAGACCCGCCCGTAGCGAATCCCGAAGCCTTGGAATTCGGGCGGGAATCTATTATATTCAACTTCTAGTTCAATAAGTAACTATCGTTACACCTCTATTTTTTCAATTGCATAAAAGTAAATCATTCTTTACCTTTGTTTATATAGAATAATGATTCATGAAGTGTTCAGAATTATTAAGAATATGGAAAAGTTAAAAGAAAAAATAAATATTGTCATAGAAACGACAGAATCCGGTTTTTCTGCTTATTCTGAAAAATATCCGATTTACACTACAGGCAGAAACATCCCGGAACTAATTAATAATGTTTATGAAGCCATTGAATTATATTTTGACGATAAATATCAGTTGACTTCTGAAAACATAAAACTTGAAGTCGATTTTTCACAGTTCTTCCAATATTACAAAGTGTTGAATGCAGATTTTTTGGCGAAAAGAATCGGTATGAACCCCTCGCTACTCTCACAATACGTACATGGAACTAAAAAGCCCTCTGACCGTCAAACAAAGA
The DNA here is from genome assembly GCA_964465045.1 of uncultured Bacteroidales bacterium. Lineage (GTDB taxonomy): Bacteria > Bacteroidota > Bacteroidia > Bacteroidales > JAIPAH01 > JAIPAH01. Next base: position 9,393 of record CAYXJS010000108.1, read on the forward strand.
AAATCCTAAACGGCATTCACAGGATTGGGCAGGAATTATCCGAACTAAACCTCATCACCAAACAATAAAAATACAGATTACAGAGCCGTATCCTCCGTTTCTTCAATTGGGTAATGCCCTTTAAAAATATTTCCGTTTTTCCCGTCGATGGCAATTTTATCCCCGTTTTTAAACGTGGTTTCATT